>NZ_JBHYTK010000011.1:61775-70146 GCF_042749255.1 Streptomyces sp. NPDC059524
CCCCGCGCGGCCGCCCGGCCGGGGGGCCGCCGCCCCCCCGCGCGCGCCCCCCGGACGGGCGGTCTCCGGTGACGGATCAGCCGGTGGTCCAGACGACCGGCTTGTCGCTGTAGGCGTCGCCGTCGTCGAACTCGGCGCCCGTGACATCACCGCTGCGCGACGCGGCGAGCGAGCAGGTCTCGAACGACGCTCCCTTGCCGAACTCGGCCGGTGCGGATTCCTTGTCGCACTTGCCCGGGATGTCACCGATCAGCGAGACGCCGGTGCTCTGGCCACCGTCGAGCAGGCCCCGCAGCTGCACGTACGCGCGCGACAGGTCGGTGTCGCCCACGTTCTCCACCTTCATCTTGATGAAGTACGGCGTCAGGCCCTTCGCTCGCGCACCGAACTGGGACATGTCGGCCTCGGCGCCCTTGTCGATCGCCGTGACGGTGATGGCGAGGGTGCCCTTCTTCTTGGCGTACTCGAAGGGCAGGACCGCCTTGTCGCCGACCTTGAGCCCGGTACCCGGCGCGGTGACATCACCTGCGGGCTGGGCGTCGCCACCCTCGCTCCCGGCGGCGTCGGCGCTCGGGCTCTCCTTCTCCGGAGTGGGCGCCGTCGCTGCGGGCGACTCCTTCTCCTTCGCCCCGTCCTCGCTGTCGCCGCCGCCGCACGCCGTGAGTCCGAGGCCGAGCGTGGTGACCAGAGCGGCCGTCAGTGCGATACGTGCCTTGCGCATGTACGAAACCTTCGCTATTGGGTGAGTTCTCCGCCGTTACGGCGATGTCCCGCGCAGTTTGTCAGGCCTGTGTGCATGTTTGGTGCGCGTGAGGTGGCGGAGACGTCTGGGCAAGCCGAATCCCGCGCCGGAGCCCGCGGAACCACACGTATCCGCCGAACGGGGACTCGAAGCCCCGTGAGGTGTTCGGGAAGCTGCCGGCCACGAGCGGAACGTAGGTGCGGTTGCCGACCGGACTGACGCCGTGCTCCCGTCACTCCAGGGGAAGCGCCGCCCCACGCTCGTGCGGTGGCCTGGGTCCGTGGATCCGCCGCTCATGGGCCTGGATCGGGACATCGTTGATACTGGCCTCGCGCCGCCGCATCAGGCCGTCGGCGTCGAACTCCCAGAGTTCATTGCCGTAGGACCGCCAGTGCCGACCGGCCGGGTCCCGCCATTCGTACTGGAAGCGCACGGCGATCCGGTCGTCGCCGAAGGTCCACAGTTCCTTGCGCAGGGCGTAGTCGAGTTCGCGTTCCCACTTCGCTGCGAGGAAGGCTCGGATCTCGTCCCTGCCGGTCACGAAGGTGTCGCGGTTGCGCCATACCGAGTCCGGTGTGTAGGCGAGCGACACCCGGTCGGGAACACGCGTGTTCCACGCGTCTTCGGCCGCCTGCACCTTGGCCACGGCGTCGGCTTCGCTGAACGGCGGTACGGGACGACGGGCCGGGGTCGTCTGCTGGGTCCGGGTGTCACGGGAGGAGTTCACTGCGACCACTCCGAGTTCTCGATGACGGTCACGAAGTCGGTCCGTACGAATCCCGGAGCGAAGCGGGCGAGGACATCGGCCTTGACGTTCCCGAACGCGGTGGCCGGCCGGTGCGCGATGCCCTCGGTGAACGCTTCCAGGATCCGCCGCTTGAAGTCCGGCCGCGGATGCGCGGCCACGACCGCGTCCCGCTGGTCCTGTGTGGTCTCGTCGAACCCGAGCCCCAGGACGTCGACTTCGACGCCCGCGGTGACCAGGGCCACCTCCGGCTCCATGTGGTACGGGATCTCCGGCGTCGTGTGCAGGGCGATCGCGGTCCATGCCGTCCGGGTGCGCTCCAGGGGCAGTCCGTGCCGCGTCAGGAAGTCGCGGGCCGCGTCGGCTCCGTCGATCTCGAAGCGCTGTGCGGAGGTGGCGTACTTCGGGGTCAGCCCCAGGTCGTGGAACAGCGCTGCCACGTAGAGGAGTTCGGGGTCGTAGTCCAGACCGCGGCGGCGGCCGCGCAGGGCGCCGAAGAGGTAGACGCGGCGCGAATGGTCGTAGAGCAGGGTGCCCGCGGTGTCGCGGACCAGTTCGGTCGCCTCCTGGGCGAGCGCGCTGTCGGGGATCTCGATGCCGGCGATGCGTGTGGTCACGGTCGGTCGTCTCCTGGTCGGTCGCCTGCCGTGTGCGGGCGATGCGGTGCGTTGCGTTGCGTTCAGCCTGCCGTCCGCGCACGCTCGCGCACCATGTCCTTCCAGACATGAACCCCACACATATGGCCATGGCATCGCGCTAGCCTGGAGAGATGAGAACCGGTGAGCGCCCCCTGCGCCGAATCGTCTGCGTACTCGCGTACGAGGGCGTGCGACTGCTCGACGTCACGGCTCCGCTGGAGGTCTTCAGCACGGCGGTCGATCTGGGTGCCCGCTACGAGGTGGTCCTGCTGTCCCCGGACGGCGGACCTGTCACCACCTCGTCCGGGACCCGGCTGCTCACGGACCCGGTCGACGCGCTCACGGGGCGCGTCCACACGTTGATCGTGCCCGGCTCCCCCGCGCTGCCCCGGCGACTGCCGGACGGACTGGCCGACGCCGTCCGCACGCTCCACTCCGCGTCCTGGCGCACCGCGTCCGTGTGCACCGGCGCCTTCGCGCTCGCGGAGGCCGGGCTGCTGCGGGATCGACGCGCCACCACGCACTGGCGGCACACGGCCACGCTGGCACAGCGGCACCCCGACATCGACGTCGACGCCGACGCCATCTTCGTGCGGGACGGACGGATCTTCACCTCGGCGGGCGTGAGCGCGGGACTCGACCTGGCCCTGGCCCTCGTGGAGGCCGACGAAGGGCCTGACCTGGCCCGGGAAGTGGCTCGCGACCTGGTGGTCTTCCTTCAGCGCCCGGGCGGGCAGTCCCAGTTCTCCGTGGCCACGCGCACCCCCGCGTCGCGCCACAGCGGCCTGACCGCACTCCTCAGGTCGATCGACGCGGACCCCGCCGCGGACCACTCCCTGCCGGAACTCGCCCGGCGGGCGGGCCTCAGCGCCCGCCATCTCACGCGGCTGTTCCGCGACGAGATCGGCGACACCCCCGGCGGCTACGTCGAGTCGGTCCGCCTCGAAGCCGCCCGGACCCTGCTCGACTCGGGCGGGACGGTGACCGCGACGGCTCGCCTCAGCGGCCTGGGCAGCGACGAGACATTGCGGCGGGTGTTCCTGCGGCATCTGGGAGTGACGCCCTCGGCGTACCGCGCGAGGTTCCGTACGACAGGGCGCGGCGGGTCCGAGGGCGGCCGGGCTCGCGGCGCGGCGCAATCGGCCGACCGAATCGCTGAGAGCCGCTGACGGATGTCCGCCCCCGTCCGCGCATCCGCCGCGGCGTGGTGCGCATGGCGCTGCCCGAGCCCCTCCGGGCGGACAATGGAACCAGGACCGCGCTGCCGCGATCCGGTCGCCGGCACCCTCGAGATCCCTGGAGGAACGCCATGTCGCACACCGCCGAATGGACCGCCCGCCTACACCTGTCGGAGGAGGAGCGCCGGACCGAGGTTCGGGTCGATCTCGACACCGGCTCCGCGCACCTCACGGGCAGCGGCACCGCCCGCTGCAACCCCGTCGACACCGACGTCCCCGCGATCGGTGACGAACTCGCGGCCGCCCGCGCCCTGGAGCAGCTGGCCGCACAGTTGAAGAGGAACGCGTACCACGACATGGAGGCGGCCGGAAACTCTCGCAAGTCCCGTATCGCGCAGCTCGGCTGGCCGGAGATGACCAGGTCCTAGGGCCGCGCGCAGGCGCCCGGGCCGCTGGCCCGGGCGCTCCCTTGTGTTTCCCGCCCGACGTGCACGGCGCCGACCGGCCACGCGCTCACGGACCGGCGAGGTTCGGACAACCCGAGGGATCCCGCGCGTCGACGCAATCGACGCTCTTGCGGGATTCCTATGGATCAGTCAATCTTTCGCCTGGCAGCCCAGGATGACGAACAGCGCGGCATTCCCGTCGTTGATTTGTCATGCCCCTGGCATGTCGATCGGTGTTTTCCGTCCGCCGGCCCCGGCAGGGTCCCGGCTCGACAACCCCCACAGCAACGCACCACCGATGAGGAGGACCCCTCACATGTTCGTGATGCGTGACAGACGGCGCAGACGCGCCGCCGCCGGTGCCGTAGCCGTCGCGGCTCTCGCCCTCGGCTCCCTCTCCGCCCTCCCGGCCCAGGCCGCCGGATCCGCTGCCCAAGGCGTCATTCTGAACGCCGGCGCGGACGGGACCGTCGCCAACAGCTACATCGTCACCCTGCGCGAATCCGCCGCCCAGGCGGAGACCGCGAAGGGCCGGGCGGTGGCGACGAAGTTCGGCGCCAAGATCAAGCGGACCTACACGGCCGCGCTCAACGGCTATTCCGTCGAGCTCTCCCAGACCCAGGCCAAGAAGCTCGCCGCCGACCCGGCCGTCGAGACCGTCAGCCAGAACCGGGTCTTCCACGTCGACGGCACGCAGCCCTCCCCGCCGTCCTGGGGCCTCGACCGGCTGGACCAGAAGGCCCTGCCGCTCAACCAGAGCTACACCTACCCGGACAGCGCGGGCCAGGGCGTCACGGCGTACATCATCGACACCGGCGTCCGCATCACCCACAGCGACTTCGGCGGCCGGGCCTCCTACGGCTACGACGCGATCGACAACGACAACACCGCGCAGGACGGGCACGGCCACGGCACCCACGTCGCGGGCACCGTCGCGGGCAACTCGTACGGCGTCGCCAAGAAGGCGAAGATCGTCGGCGTCCGCGTCCTGGACAACTCCGGTTCCGGGACCACCGACCAGGTCGTCGCGGGCATCGACTGGGTGACCCAGAACGCCGTCAAGCCGGCCGTGGCCAACATGAGCCTGGGCGGCGGCGTCGACACGGTCCTGGACGACGCCGTGCGCCGCTCGATCGCCTCCGGTGTCACCTACGCCGTCGCCGCCGGCAACGACGGGGCCAACGCCTCCAACTACTCGCCGGCCCGTGTCGCCGAGGCCATCACCGTAGGCGCCACCACGTCCTCCGACGCCCGCGCCAGCTACTCGAACTACGGCAGCATCCTGGACATCTTCGCTCCGGGCTCCTCCATCACGTCGTCCTGGAACACCAGCGACTCGGCCACCAACACCATCTCCGGCACGTCGATGGCCACCCCGCACGTGGTCGGCGCCGCCGCCCTCTACCTGGGCGCCAACCCGACGGCCACTCCGTCGCAGGTCTCCTCGGCGCTCACCACGGCCGCCACCCCGAACGTGGTGACCAGCCCGGGCACCGGCTCGCCGAACAAGCTCCTGTACGTCGGCGACGGCGGCACCACACCGCCGCCCACCGGCGACCGCTTCGAGAACACCACGAGCTACACGATCAACGACAACGCGACCGTGGAGTCCCCGATCACCGTCTCCGGCGTCAGCGGCAACGCCCCCTCCGGTCTGCAGGTGCCGGTGAACATCGTCCACACCTATATCGGTGACCTCCAGGTCCAGCTGATCGCCCCCGACGGCACGGCGTACACCCTGAAGGCCTTCGGTACCGGTGGCAGCGCGGACAACATCAACACCACGTACACCGTCAACGCCTCCTCCGAGGTCGCCAACGGCACGTGGAAACTCCGGGTCACGGACAACGCGTCCTACGACACCGGCAGGATCAGCTCCTGGGCCCTGCAGTTCTGACGCCCAAATCCTGAAACCCCGCGCATGACAGGGGCGGCCGCCTGTGCGGCCGCCCCTTCTCCGTGTGACCGGTGGTCAAGAGGGAACCGGACGGCGCCCACACCCGGGCAGGCCTGGAAGGATGCGTCCACGTCCGGGCACTCGCGGGACCGCCCCGAGGCAGGACCGCCGCGGGAGCCGCATCGAGGGAAGGCGCGCATGGAAAGCAGGAGTGGGGATGCTCAGGCCGCACGTCGACTTGTCGGGTGCGTGACAGGCCCGGTCGCCGGAGTGGTCGGCTCCTATGCCGGGACAACGATGCTGGGGAGAGCCTGGAACGACTGCGAGATCGGCATCAACGCGTCGGCCAACTTCTTCTCCCTCATCCCTGTCTTCTTCGCACTGTGGCTGGTCATCTCCGTGCTGTGGATGCTCGCCTTCGGCTTCCTGGGCGGCCGCAGCATCGTGGCGGCTTCGATCGTCTCTGTCCTTGTGACTCTGGGGACTTACTGGTTGATGATGTCCATGCTTGGAGCCCCCTCGGGATACCCCGTCAGCGTGGCCGAGTGCGCCCCCGACAATGCTCCGGCGTGGTGGCCTGATTGGCTCCCGCTCTGACTTCTCCCGACAGATCGTGCCGCTCCAACTCATGGACCGGCGAAGCGGCTTGACGGCGGGGCCAGGTGTAACAGAAGCTGTTGCAACTAGGAGGGGTGATGGCGGCCAACAGTAGGTTGACCCTTGCGACGCATGCGCTGGCCTGGCTTGCGCTCGCGCAGCGGCGTGGCCAGGAGGTGCTCACCTCGGAGCAGGTCGCGGCCAGCGTCAACACCAACGCCGTGATCATCCGGCGCAGCCTCGGTGACCTACGCCGGGCCGGCCTGGTGGAGGTGCGCCGCGGTGCCGGTGCGGGCTGGAGTCTGGCCCGTGAGCCCGAGGACATCACCCTGCTGGAGGTGTACGACGCCGTCGACGCGCAGCCGCCGTTCGGTCTGCACCACACCGAGCCCAACCTGGAGTGCCCGGTCGGTCGAGGCATCCGGCCCGCGCTGGGCGGGGTCTACGGGCGGGTCGAGCAAGCGATGCGGGCGGAACTGGCGGACACGTCCATCGCCGATGTTCTCCGCGAGTCGCTGGCGAACTAGGCGGCGGGTCGCCCTCGGACGCGCGCACGGCCTGCGGTCACCATGCCGCTTGTTGTAACAAGAATTGTTCCGACAGTTCGATGAGGAGTCAGAGTCGTGAATCCCCTACGGTGTCCGGTCGTCGAACTGCGGCAGTACACGCTGCACCCAGGACAGCGGGACGTACTGATCGATCTGTTCGACCGGGAGTTCGTCGAGTCTCAGGAGGACGCGGGCGCGACCCTGCTCGGGCAGTTCCGTGACCTGGACGATCCCGACCGATTCGTCTGGCTCCGCGGCTTCGACGACATGCGGCGTCGCACCGAGGCGCTGGAGAGTTTCTACGGCGGGCCGGTCTGGCGGGCGCACCGCGACGAGGCCAACGCGACGATGGTCGACTCCGACGACGTGCTGTTGCTGCGGCCGGCCTCACCGGAAGGCGGCTTCCCCGTGCCGGTCGGCGCCCGGCCGGCTCCCGGCGAACCGGCGCCGCGATCACCGTCGTCGTTCCTCGCCACGGTCTGGTACGGCCGCGGCCCGTTCGACGCCGCGTTCGTCGAGTTCTTCGAGCGGCGCGTGCGCCCCGTGCTCGCCGAGACCGGCTGCGAGCCCTTGGCGTATCTGCAGTCGGAGCACGCCGAGAACACCTTCCCCGCGCTGCCGGTGCGGACGAACGAGGAGGTCTTCGTCTGGTTCGCGCGTTCCGCCGACGAAGGCCGCATGGACGACCATCTGAAGCGCTTGGAGCACTCGGAGCGCTGGCGCGAGGAGGTCCTGCCGACTCTTTCGGAGCGTTGGGCCAGGGCTCCGCAACAGCTGCGGCTCACACCCACCGGGCGGTCGGCGCTGCGGTGAGCCCCGAAGCGGGGGGTCGCGCCCAAAGGCAGCCGGGGGACCTCAGTCGGCGGATCTGCACCGAGGCTCCGCAAGGTCGATACGGATGCCTGGCGGCGGACATCGACACCCTCGCGGCTCGTCGCCTATCTCGCGATTGTCCTGTTCGCGGAGTGCGCTCGGCGTCCCGGCCACTTCGCTCCGACGTGAACGATGTGGAGAAGTGGGCCCGGATCCGTGTGCGGATCCACGCGAGTGTGCCGCTCGGACGTCGAACAGGCCTGGCAGGGGCGGCCGTTCATTAGATCTCGGGTGGGCTGCGTGGTTTGATCCACGTCACCGCTCCCCCGGAGCAGCGACACCCGTCGAACGGGCGTCGCCGTTCCTGCGGTCGAGGCCCGCAGTCCCCAGCGGGGCCACCCCCTCTTGTGGATCCATCCATGCGAAAGGGAAGTACTGAAATGAACTCCGCTCACCAGCTTCAGACCGTCGAGCTCACCGACGCCGACCTCGACACCGTCTCCGGCGGCGTGGCCCCGCACGCCTCCATCATGGCGGGTCCGCAGGTCGTCAGCGACGCTTCGCTCCTCGCGCAGGCCGGCGCCGTCCAGGACCAGGTCCTCGGTGCGGTCGGCCAGTACCGCGACTTCGGCGTCAGCGTCTCTCTCTGACCGCCACCGCCCGCCTGCGCGACGACGAAGCGTCATCGACCGCGCAAGCCGGGGTTCGGCCGCCGACCGCTCCGGCGCGCTGACCCACCGTGGGGGCATCTCCGCAAGGGGATGCCC
>NZ_JBHYTK010000011.1:70155-73260 GCF_042749255.1 Streptomyces sp. NPDC059524
ATCTCCAAGAACCCCGAGGCCACGCTCACGATGAAGAGCAAGTCCCTGGGCGTGGGGGGGGGGGGGTAACACACCCCCCCCGCGGCCCCCCCCCCACAGCTGTCCGCAGGTAGACGGCTCAGTGGCTGAGCAGCCAGCCGATCCGGTCGTAGGCCAGGAGCTGGTAGGCGACCATGACCACCAGGAGCCAACGGGCGGCGCGGCGCAGGCCCGCGCCGTGCAGTGCGGCCACCGCGCCGAAGAACACGGCGAGTTCGAGCAGCAGACGCAGCGGGCCCGGGGTGTCGACGGAACCCGGATCACCTCGCGAGGGGTCGTCCGGGACGGTGAAGGTGCCCCAGGCCAAGCCCACGGCGACCGGTAGCGCGATGACGAGGATCCAGCGCCACGGGGCCGGTGTCCGGCGCCAGGCCCAGATGCCGAAGCAGGCCAGAGAGGTCAGTTCGAGGAGGAAGCGGACGGCGAGCAGGGCGTCGTTGTCGGCGAAAGCCAGCGTGGTCGTGCTCGTGGCCGTCATCGGACGCCCTCGGCCGGCAGGTGGGGGCGGTGTGCGACGACGCATCTGACGGGCGTTGAGCTGGTCTGTATGGAGTGGCGTCGGTCTGTGGCGGAGCCGGGCATGGTGGTCAGGTCCTCTCCGGGTGGGTCGGGGTCGCTGTCGTCCCTGTCAGCACCTGGTCGACCAGCTGCTCGACGTAGTCGGCTCCGATCGGTCGGCCGGTGACCAGAAGCCGGTAGTAGAGGGCGCCGGCCAGCTGGTCGAAGAGCACCTCGGAGGAGGTGCCGGCGGGCAGCGCGCCTCGCGCTCGGGCGTGGTCGAGCAGGGTGAGCGGCAGCGCGTTGCGCCGGGCGAACATTCCGCGTACCGCGTCGCCCACGTCCGGATGCCGGGCGGCGGCCGCCACCAGTTCGGCGACGACCCCGGCCGACCGGTCCGTCTCCCCCGCGTCGCGGCCCACGCGGCGCATCCCGTCGAGCCCGCTCGCGATGGCGGTGAGGTAGACGGTCAGGTCGTGGCGGATGTCTCCGGTGTCGGCGACCTCCACGTCGTCCTGGAGCTTGGCGACGAGCGCGACGAGCAGGTGATCCTTCGTGGGCCACCTGCGGTACAACGTGGTCTTGGCGACGGCGGCACGGCCGGCCACCTCGTCGATGGCGAACCTGTCGTAGCCCCGCTCGACCAGGAGCGCGTGGGCGGCCTGCAGGATCCGCGCGTCGGCGTCCTCGCTGCGGGGGCGGCCTCTGCGTGCGGGGGGTGTCACGAGGGGTCCTCCTCCTCGACCGGCCCTCCCATGTCCTCTCAGCGGAGCGCGGGCCGGGCAACTGGCGTTTCGCTACTGCCGTTTCGTTATGCAGAGTAGGAGCGCCCGGCGATTTACGCAACGCTCGTAGCGTAAATGCCGGGCGTACAGATCAGCGACGGACCTCGCGTCCGCCGCGCGCGGCGTCCGTGGCGGCGTGGGCGATGTTGCGTGCCATGCCTCCGAACACGACGGCGTGGAACGGCGAGACCGACCACCAGTAGGCGTGGCCGAGCAGTCCGCGCGGGTGGAACAGGGCGCGCTGCCGGTACCGGGTGTGCCCGCGCTCGTCGGTGTCGACGCGTAGTTCGAGCCAGGCCAGGCCCGGCAGCCGCATCTCGGCGCGCAGCCGCAGGAGGCGTACGGGTTCGATCTCCTCGACGCGCCAGAAGTCCAGGGAGTCACCGGCCCGCAGCCGCTCGGCGTCGCGGCGTCCGCGGCGCAGGCCGACCCCGCCGACGAAGCGGTCGAGCCAGCCGCGTACGGCCCAGGCGAGCGGGAAGGAGTACCAGCCGTTGTCGCCGCCGATGCCCTCGATCACCCGCCAGAGCGCCTCCGGGCTCGCGGCGACGGGGAGTTCGCGTACGTCCTCGTACAGGCTGCCGCCGGCCCAGTCCGGGTCGGTCGGCAGCGGGTCGCTCGGGGCGCCGGGCACCGCGGCCGAGGACCAGCGGGTGGCGACCTGGGCCTCCCGGACCCGCTGGAGCGCGAGGGAGAGCGCCTCGTCGAAGGGCAGCGGATGCCCCGGCGGGTCGGGGACGTAGCGGGCGATGTCGTGCTCGTCGCAGACCACCTCGTGCCGCAGCGATTCGGTGAGCGGCCGCGCGATCGGGGCGGGGACGGGTGTGACGAGTCCGACCCAGTGGCTGGACAGCCGGGGCGTGAGGACCGGGACGGGGACGATGAGGCGTCGCGGCAGCCCGGCGACGGCGGCGTAACGGAGCATCATGTCCCGGTACGTGAGCACGTCGGGCCCGCCGATGTCGAAGGCCCGGTCGATGTCGGCGGGCAGGCCTGCCGCACCGACGAGGTAGCGCAGGACATCGCGGACACCGATGGGCTGGGTACGGGTGTGCACCCAGCTCGGAGTGACCATCACGGGCAGGCGTTCGGTCAGGTAGCGGAGCATCTCGAAGGACGCCGAGCCGGACCCGATCACGACGGCGGCGCGCAGTACGGCGGCGGGCACAGGCGCGTCGAGGAAGATCCGGCCGACCTCCGCGCGGGAGCGCAGGTGCGGCGAGAGGGATCGCTCGGGGACGCCGTGCGGGGTGAGTCCCCCGAGGTAGACGATCCTGCGCACCCCGGCGGCGTGCGCCTGCTCGGCGAAGATCCGGGCCGCGCGCCGGTCGGTCTCCTCGAAGTCGGGCCCGCTGCCGAGGGCGTGCACGAGGTAGTAGGCGACGTCGACACCCCGCAGCGCGGCCCCGACGGACTCGGCGTCGGTGACGTCGCCGCGTACGGACTCCACCCGCGGGGCCCAGGGGTGGTCGCGGAGTTTGGCGGGTGTGCGGACCAGACACCGGACGCGATGGCCCGCGTCGAGCAGTTCGGGAACGAGGCGCCCGCCGATGTACCCGGAGGCTCCGGTGACGAGGCAGTGCAGCGGCTCCTGGTGCCGGTGCGTGCCGCTCGCGGTCTCGCTCATCGCTCTCTCCTCCGGGTCGCACGGGCTGCCTGTACGGCTGGTCGTCGCGCACCGGTCCGGTCCGGTCCGGTCAGCGACGGCGCGCTCGGCGGTGACGACGAGGGAGCCTCCCGTGCCGCTCCCTCGCCGGTGACCGTCGGGCCCCGGCGCGGGGCG
>NZ_JBHYTK010000011.1:73270-76313 GCF_042749255.1 Streptomyces sp. NPDC059524
CAGGCCTGTCTCCCATGCGCCACGCACTAGGCCCGGTCGCCGCTGCGCGGGGCCAGACCCGAACACCTACCGCACTGCTTCGGTGCGACCGGCGCACCCGGATGCATCGGACGGACGATCGGAACCGCTCTTCCGGGACAGTGCGCTCGGCCACCACGCGCGCGGGCCGATGTCGATCACCAGGGCCGGCACCAGGAGCGAGCGGACGACCAGGGTGTCGAGCAGGACGCCGAAGGCCACGATGAAGGCGATCTGCACGAGGAAGGCCAGCGGGATGACCATGAGCGCGGCGAAGGTCGCGGCGAGCACGACGCCCGCCGAGGTGATCACTCCGCCGGTCGTGGTCAGCCCGCGGAGCACGCCCTGCCGGGTGCCGTGGACCAGGGCCTCCTCCCGTACGCGGGACATCAGGAAGATGTTGTAGTCGACTCCGAGCGCCACGAGGAAGACGAATCCGTAGAGCGGCACCGAGGCGTCCGTACCGCTGAAGCCGAGGACGTGCTCGAAGACGAGCGTCGAGACCCCCAGGGTCGCGAGGAAGTTCAGTGCGACGGTCGCCACGAGCAGGACGGGTACGAGGAGCGAGCGCAGCAGGAGGACGAGGATCAGCAGGATGATGCCGAGCACGATCGGGATGATCAGGGCCCGGTCGTCCGCGGCGGTCTGCTGGGTGTCGTACTGCTGCGCCGTGTAGCCGCCCACGAGGGCGTCCGCGCCGTCGACCCGGTGCAGGTTCGCCCGGAGCCGCTCGACGGTGGCCTTTGCGGCGTCGCTGTCGGCGGCGTCGGTGAGGGTGGCGTCGATGCGCACGCGCCCGTCGACGACGAGGGGTGCACCGGGACCGGGCCTTCCCGTGGTGGTGAGCGGCGCGGCGGAGGCCACGCCCTCGGTCTTCTCCGCGGCGGTCCGCACCGCCTCGGCGCGGTCGGCGTCGGCGATGACGACGGCCGGGTTGCCGGAACCCGCGGGGAAGTGCTCGCCGAGCGTCCGCTGGGCGGCGACCGAGGGCGCGTCGTTGACGAAGATCTCGTCGAGCGGGACGCCCTTGGCGGAGAGCGAAGGGGCGAAAGCCGCGCACACGGCCAGGACCAGCGCGGTCCCCGCCCACACCCGTCGCGGGCGGCGGTCCACCGTCGCGGCGACGCGCTGCCACACGCGGTGCCCCTCGACCGAGGCGTCCGCCTCCTTCGGCCGGGACGGCCAGTAGGCGGCGCGGCCGAGCAGGGCGAGGACCGCCGGCAGGAACGTCACGGTCGTGAGCACGGCGCAGACGATGCCGATGGCGCCGACGGGGCCGAGGGCACGGTTGTTGGTGAGGTCGCTCGCGAGCAGCGCGAGCAGGCCGAGCGCCACCGTGCCGGCGCTCGCCGTGATCGCGCCCAAGGACCTGCGGACGGCGGCGCGGGAGGCCTCGAACCGGTCGCCGCGCAGGGCGAGTTCCTCCCGGAAGCGGGCGGCGAGGAGCAGCGCGTAGTCGGTCGCGGCGCCGATGACGAGGATCGACAGGATGCCCTGCACCTGGCCGTCGACGCGCACCACGTCCCGGTCGGCGAGCGCGTAGACCACCGCGCAGGCGAGCCCCAGGGCGAACACCGCGCCCATGATGATCACGAAGGGCAGCAACAGGCTGCGGTAGACGAGCAGCAGGATCAGCAGGACCGCGCCGAGGGCGACGCCGAGCAGCAGTCCGTCGATCCCGGCGAAGGCGTCGGACAGGTCGGCCTGGCTCGCCGCCGGTCCCGCGAGCTGCGCGGTGACGCCCGGCACGCGCTCCGCCGCCGCGCGCACCTCGTCGAGGACCTCCGGCAGCTCTTCGCCGAGGTCGGGCTTCAGCTGTACGACGGCCTGCAGGGCCTCGCCGTCCTCGGAGAGCAGCGCCGGCGAGGGGCGTCCGACGATCCCGGTGTCCCCCGCGAGGCCTGCGACGGCCGCGGTGGCCGACTGCAGTTGCGCGCCGGTGACGGGTGCGCCGTCCGCGGTCCACACGACGATGGCGGGCAGGGTCTCGGACCGGTCGAACTCCTTGCCCGCGTCGAGCACTCGGGTGGACTCGGCGCTCCGCGGCAGGAAGGCGGCCTGGTCGTTGGTGGCGACCTCGCCCAGCTTGCCCGCGTAGGGGCCGAGCGTGCCGCCGACCCCCAGCCAGACGATCAGCAGGACGAGCGGTACGAGCCACCTGGCCCAGCGCGGTGCGGTTCTCATGACATCCCCGGAAAGACAACGGACGACGGACGACGGACGGCGAGCGGTGAGCGGTGAACGCCGGGCGACCGGCCCTCAGGACCGGTCGGCGGACGGGACTCCCGTAAATTAACTCAACAATAAAGTATCTCAATGATTGAGTGATCGTACTCTAGAGGCATGAGCGGTCCCGGCGCACCCACACCCCCTCTTCCCGACGAGAGCCCCGTCGGGTTGCAGTTGTTCGCGGTTCTTCTGCGCCGGATGAACGGCGAGTTCAACCGGATCGCCCAGGAGTTCGCCCACACACAGGGCCTGCACCTCACGGATGTGCAGGCGCTCATCGCGATCCTCGACGCCGAGACGGAGGCGCCGGACGAGCCCATGACGCCGAGCCGCCTGCGCGGGCAGCTCAACCTGACGTCGGGGGCGGTGACCGCCTGCCTCGACCGGCTGGAGAAGGCCGGGCACATCCGGCGGGTTCGCGCGGCCGACGACCGCCGCGTGGTGCACCTGTACTACGCGGAGGGGGCCAAGGCGGTGGCGCGGGACGCCTTCCGCCCGCTGGCCCGCGCCACCGACGCCGCCCGGAGCCACTTCACGGCGGAGGAACTCGGCGTCGTGGCCCGGTTCCTGGCCGAGATGAACCAGGAACTGACCCTGTCCCGCTGACCCGGCCGCTCCCGGCGGCCCCCGGCCGGTCCGCCGGGCCGCCTCCGACCGGGTCCACGCCGTGGGGGGGGGGGAGGGGGGCAGGGGGGGCCACGGAGAGGAAGTGGGGGTCGGATAGTAGGTGGGGGGCCGGCCGGGCGGAGCGCGGGGAGTGGAGAGAGAGGGAGACAGAGCGAGAGAGCGGGCGAGC
>NZ_JBHYTK010000011.1:76323-80494 GCF_042749255.1 Streptomyces sp. NPDC059524
TCTACAACATTCACCTCCCCCGGCCCCCGCCCCGGGGCCGCCCCGCGGCCCCCCCGCCGGCGCCGGGGCGCCCCCACCCCGGGGGCCCCCGCCGCCGCCGGGTCGGCCACTACCGGGGGGACCGATGATCACTCGTACCGGTACTTCAGGGAGTCCGCCTCCGCCTGCTCGACGTCGGCGATCGTCAGCTCCGGCATCCGCAGCTGCGCCAGGGTCACCTCGGCGGAGGTCGGCTGGGCATCGGCTGCCAGCCACTCCTCCGGCTTCCAGGCACCGCTGCGCAGGAGCGATTTGGGGCAGTGCGGGTAGACCTCCTCGATCCCCACGACGAGCGCGCTGGCCGGCGGCTTCCCGACGGCGGTCAGCTGCGACAGCAGCTCCGGACGGGTGGAGACGCACGCCCGGCCGTTCACCCTGAGCGTCGTGGTGCGTCCCGGGATGACGAACAGCAGCCCGGCCCGCCCGGTGGCGATCACGTTCTGCAGGGTGTCCAGACGCTTGTTGCCGGTCGCGTCCGGTATCGCCACCGTCCGCGCGTCCAGGACGGAGACGAATCCGGCCGGGCCGCCGCGCGGGGAGACGTCGCAGTTGCCCTCGGCGTCCGCACTGGCGACCAGGACCAGCGACGCACAGTGGATCAACTTCCGGGTCTGTTCCGTGAGTTCGGTCATCTGCTTGCGCACGGCCGCGTCGCTCGGGAGGGCATAGGCCCGGCGCAGGGTCTCCGGGTCGGACACGGCGTCGAGACGGAGCGAGTCGAAGGCGGTGAGGGCAAGAGGCGCAGGTGCTGTCATGGCTCCGGACCTTGAAAGGGCCGACCTGTTATCGATCTCGGTCGGCGAGGGCGAGGACATGGCGGGGCCACACGTGCCGACCCCGCGGGTCTTGACCGCCTGATCATCACATTCCGGCGAAACCCACAGCGTCAGCCGCCTTCGCGGTGACGGCTCATGACGACGGTGACGGGCCCCTCACCGGGCACCGCCTCGATGAGCCGCACGATGACGAGGTTCTTCCCGTCCGGGCTGCGGACACAGAAGGGGCGCTCGTCCGCCAGCTCGTCATAGGGCAGCTCGGTCACCGGCTCCCGCTCGATGCCCCGTACGCAGTCGGCGGGACTCAGCACGTATCCGGCGGCCACGAACGCGTCACTGTCCTCGGGCAGCACGAACTCGCCGTCGGCCACCTCCAGATACCAGTCCGCGGTCTCGGCCGGGACGACCTTCCCGGCCGAGAGGTCGAACTCGTAGTCGGGGTCGGGGGCGGTGAGTTCGGCGTCCTGGTAGTCGGGGACGTACACGGGCTCGGACGAGGACGAGGTCGAGGACGAGGACGAGACCGACGGGCGGGGCGAAGGGGTGCGGTGTCCATCAGAGGCCCCGGAGGCCCCGGAGGCACCCGAGGCGTCCGAGGCGTCGTGGCGGGCGCCTTCCCGGCGCTCCTGGACGTAGTACCCCGCACCTCCGAGGGCCACGAGAACAGCGGCGGCCACCAGTACGACGGCGAGCCCCCGCCGACCGCGGCGTGGCCGGCGCCGGGCGGGAGCGGACCGTTCGCCGCCGTCCGGGTCGGGCCCGGCGAGGGCCGTGGGTGTCGGCGTGACGACGGCGAGCGTCGGCTGGGCGTGAACCTGTTCCGGCCAGGACGCCCCGTCTTGTCCGAGCGGCTCGCCATGGGCCGCGATCTCGCTGCTGACCCCGCGCGGGAGCCAGCCGTCGGTGAACTCCGGGCGCCCGCCCACCGCGGGATGGGCGCGCACGGCGTCGATCAGCTCGCCCGGGACCGGCCGGTCCTCCGGGCGCTTGGCCAGACAGCACCGCAGCAGGTCGTAGAGGTCCGGCGGAACGCAGGAGAGGTCCGGCTCCTCGTGGACCACGCGGTACAGCGCCCCGGACTCGGGCCCGCCCCCGAAGGGCGGCACGCCCCCGGCCACGTACGCGGCGAGCGAGCCGAGAGCGAACACGTCGGTCGCCGAGGTGACCACAAGCCCCTGCGCCTGCTCGGGCGCCATGTAGGCGGCCGTGCCGATGCGCAGCCCGGTGCCGGTCAGGCCGCCGGCGTCGGCGGCGCGGGCGATGCCGAAGTCGATGACGCGAGGGCCGTCCTCGGCGACGAGCACGTTCGCGGGCTTGAGGTCGCGGTGCACGACCCCCGCCGCGTGGATGGCCTGCAGCGCCTCGGCCACCCCGGCCACGAGCAGCAGCACCGTGCGCGCCGGCAGCGGGCCGTGTCGCTCCACGACCTGCTGCAGGGAGGGCCCGGGTACGTAGGCGGTGGCGAGCCAGGGCGTGGGTGCGTCGACGCCCGAGTCGACCACCTGGGCGGTGAACAGGCCGTGGATGCGCCGGGCGCTCGCCACCTCGTCGGCGAAACGCCGGCGGAACTCCGGGTCGGCGGCGAACTCGCCCCGCACCGCCTTCAGGGCGATGGGCCGCCCGCCCGGCGTATGGGCCAGGTACACGATCCCCATGCCTCCGGCGCCGAGCCGGGCGCGCAGACGGTAGCCGCCGATCTCGCGAGGATCGTCGGCCGACAGGGGGACGTGGGCGAGCTGCGCCCCGGGAGGCTGAGCGGACATGCGGTGACTCTTTCGGCGAAGGGCGCGGCGGCCTGAGAGCCGCTTCGGAGAGCGATCGTGCCCGTTCCTGAAGTTTCAGTCAATCCCGCCGATGGGCCTTCCACTAGGCATGATGGATCACCTGATGCGCTCATTTTGGGCAATTAGGGCAGCGGGCACTCGCGACCGCCCTCTCATCTTTGACTGAATTTTCAGTCTGTGCCAGAGTCGAGCCACCGAACGGTTCTCTCCGCGTCCCGACCCGTGACGCTCGTCGTCCGTGGCGCGTCACTCACTCGCCACGCGAGCCGGGCGCCACTCCCCTCGGACGCATACGTTGACCCCACCACGATCGGAGCTCACCGTGCCTCCTCTCCTCCCCACCCGCCGCTCGGCCCTGCGCATGCTCGGCGGCATCGGCGCCGTCGTGCTCGGCGCCTCGGCCTGCGGCCCCGACGATCTGATGAGCACCGGCGACCAGGACACGGCGGACAAGGAGCTGCGCATGGGTGCCGAGTGGGAAAGTCACGCACGCACCTTCATGTCGTGGCCCGCCCTGGAGTCCGTATGGGGCGAGGACCTCCCGTACGTGCGCGAGGACATCGCGCGCATCGCCCGCTCCATCGCCGATTACGAGTACGTCGTGATGATGGCGCGGCCCGACCAGCAGAAGGCCGCCCAGAAGGCCTGCGGCCGCGACGTCGAGGTCATCCCCCTGGCCGTCGACGACCTGTGGGCCCGCGACACGGTGCCCGTCTTCGTGGAGGACGGCGGGAAGGTCACGGGCGTCGACTTCAACTTCAACGGCTGGGGCGACAAGCAGACCCACGCCAACGACGGCAAGGTGGGCCGCACGCTCCTGGCCGAGTACGACATCCCGCGCAGGAAGGCACCCCTGGTCGCGGAGGGCGGCTCCTTCGAGACCGACGGCGAGGGCACTCTCCTCATCACGGAGAGCTCGATCGTCAACGACAACCGCAATCCCGGAAAGAGCCGGGACCAGATCGAGGCCGAGCTCAAGAAGACCCTGGGCGTCAAGAAGGTCATCTGGCTGAAGGGCGTACGCGGCCAGGACATCACCGACGCCCACGTGGACAGCCTCGTACGCTTCACCGCGCCCGGCGTGGTCCTGCTCGACCAGGCGCACCCCGACACCCCCGCCGACTCCTGGTCCCGCGCCGCCGACCAGGCCAGGGCCGTGCTCAGCGAGGCGACCGACGCGAAGGGCCGGCCCTTCGAGATCATCGATCTGCCGCAGCCCGACCTGTACGAGATCACCGGCGAGGGCGACGACTTCGTGTCGACGTACGCCAACTTCTACGTCGCCAACGACTCGGTGTTCATCCCCAAGTTCGGTGACCGCAAGGCCGACAAGCGCGCCAGGAGCATCCTCCAGGAGCACTTCCCCAAGCGCGACATCGTGCAGGTCAACATCGACACCATCGCCTCCGGGGGCGGCGGCATCCACTGCTCCACGCACGACGAGCCCGGCAAGCCGGTCGACTGATCCGGAGAACAGCCCCGGGGCCGCGGGGGGCGGGCCTGTGCCCGGGCGCCCCCCCCCCCGCGGGGGGCCGGGAGAGGGTAGCCGTGTTGCGGCCCCGCCCCCCTGAC
>NZ_JBHYTK010000011.1:80504-89909 GCF_042749255.1 Streptomyces sp. NPDC059524
GGGGCGCCCCCCCCCCCCACCCCCCCCCTGCCGGCCCGTGTGCGCGTGGCTGCGGCCCCCCCCCCGCCCGGGGGGGGGGGGCGGGCGCCCCACCCCCCCCGCCCCTCGCTCAGCGGCTGGGCTCCTGCATCGTGACGCAGTGTGCGCCGCCGCCCCCGTTGCCGTAGAGGCGGTCGAGGTCGAGCTGGACGACGGGCCTGCCGTAGGCCGCCTCGATGGCCGTCCTGGCCGCCTCGTCCTTGGCCGTGTCGCCGAACTGGGTGGTGATGATCGCCTGGTTGGTCACCGTCCAGTTCATGTACGAGCTGAGGAACGCCTTCTGCTTGCCCGCCGGGATGCGGGGCAGGGTGTCGGGCCCTTCGATGGTGAGGACCCGGAGCCGGCGTCCCCGTGCGTCGGTCGCGTTCACCAGTACGTCGTGGATGGCCTGGGCGTTGGCCGTCCAGACGTCCGGACGCACCGCGCCGGCCAGTTGCACCATCACCACCCCCGGGCCGATGTAGCGGGCGGTGCCGTCGATGTGCCCGTCGGTGACGTCCTGCCCGGTGACGCCGGGCAGCCAGATCATCTTGGAGGCGCCGAACCGGGTCAGCAGCTCGGCCTCGATCTCGTCACGCGTCTTTCCCGGGTTGCGGTTGTCGTTCACCCAGCAGCTCTCGGTCGCCATGAGGGTGCCGTCGCCGTCGTACTCCACGCCTCCGCCTTCGCCGACCACCCCCGCCCTGGCGAACGACGCGCCCGCGTACGCGGCGACCTTCTGGGCGACCGAGCGGTCCTTGTCGTAGGCGGAGGCGGGGATGCCGTAGAAGCTCGTGGCGTTCTCGCCCCAGGCGTTGAAGTTCAGGCCGAAGGAGTCCAGGCCGCCGGCCCCGTCGACCCGGAACAGCGGGCCGGTGTCCCGCATCCAGCAGTCCGAGACGGGTATCGAGTCGATCACCGTGACCGAGGGCCCGCACATGCTGCCGGCCCGGGAGGCGGCCGCCGGGCCGTCCGCGCACAGGACGACGGGCTCGTACGCGGCGATCGTCCTGGCCAGTTCCGCGATGTCGGCCTGGATCAGCGACAGGCTGCTGCCCCAGATCGTGGTGCTGGACGGCCAGGCCATCCAGGTCCGCTTGTGCGGTGTCTCCTCCCCCGGCACGCGCCAGGCCCCCGCGGCCAGGGCCGGCCGCAGGCCACCGATCACCGGCCCCGCCACCAGTGCGGCCGCGGCCGCTCCGGTCCGGGCGAGGAGAGTGCGGCGGCTGATGCCGGGGCGCTCGCTGTGGTGCTCTGTCATGACGTGGTGCTCCTTCTCGCTGACGTGCTGTCGACTGCGGACGGGGGTCGCTCAGTGGAGTGGTGCCAGCAGCCCCTCCTCCCGGACCAGCTCGCGCTCGGCGGCCAGGTCGAGGCTTCGGGCGAAGGCCCAGTAGAGGGCGCCGGCGACCGGCAGGCCGATGAAGACCGAGCAGTCGACGCCGCCGAGCACCTTCGCGACGGGCCCGACGTACAGGCCGGTGATCACCATGAACGGGGCCATGCAGGCCAGCCCGATCACGTAGGCGAGATTGCCGCGCCATCCCCATCTGCCGTAGATCCCGCGGGGGTTGAAGATCTCCTTGACGACGTACTGGCCGCGCCGGACGAAGAAGAAGTCGACGAGATTGATGGCCGTCCACGGGATGAACAGGTAGGTGAGCACCACGACCACGTTGGCGAAGAACCAGTTGAACTGGTCGATGCCGACCAGGGTCGAGACGGTGCCGACGGCGACCAGCATGATGCCGATCGTCGCGGCCCGGACCGTCCGCGTCGGCTTGACCGGGCGGAACGAGTCCATGATCGAGATCATCGTGAGGCTGCCGCCGTACTGGTTGATCGCCATGATGGAGAGCAGTCCGACCAGCAGGACGAGGACGGCGACGGTGCCGAACCCGTGGAACAGCCGGTCGGCCGACAGCTTCAGGGCGGTCACCGGGTCGGTGCCCTCCGGTGCGCCGGCCGAGACCACGGCCCCGAGGACGAACACCCAGATGCCCGAGACCGCACTGGGCAGGTAGGTCCACCAGAAGGTGCTGCGCACGGGAACGTCGGGTCTCAGGTAGCGGGAGTAGTCCGAGACGTACGGTGCCCAGCCCAGCTGGAAACCGGCGACGAAGACGAACACGAGCATGAACGGGGCGAGTTCGAACGGGCCCGCGTCCCACACGCCCCGCGGCAGGCCGCCGCCGAACAGGGCGGAGCCGGTGACGGCCGCGGTGATCACGACGAACGGCCAGGTGAGCCATCGGTTCAGCCGGTGGATCCACTCGTACCCGAACAGCGCGATCACCGTCGCCACCGCCGCGGCGAGCAGATAGCCGAGCCCGTTGGGGAGTCCCGTGAGCAGGTTCATGGCCTGACCGGACAGCAGGGCGTCGGAGGTGTTGAAGCACACGTAGTTGACCAGGGCGAACACCCACACGGTGAGCGCGGCGCCCAGATACCCGAACTGCGGCCGCGACTGCACCAGTTGGGGAAGGCCCAGCTGGGGGCCCTGGGCCGAGTGGAACGCCATGAAGAACGTGCCGAAGAGCGAGCCGAGGACGGTGGCGATCACCGTCCACCACAGCGAGGCCCCCAGCGAGAGCGTCACGACACCGGTCGCCAGGCCGGTGAGATTGAGGCTGCCGACGAACCAGATGGCTCCGACGTCGGACGGTTTGCCGTGCCGTTCCGTCAGAGGCACCCAGTCGATCGAGTGCTGTTCGATGCCCGCGGAGGGCGTGGGGTCATCCGTCTGCGAGGCAACTGGCCCCATGTGAGCTCCTGTTCCGGGGAAGGACGCGAGATGCGGTCACGGCCTCAGGCGGCCGGCTGCTGCTGGGTGACGCAGTGGATGCCGCCGCCTCCCGTGCCGAGGTGGTCGATGGCGATCTGCTCGACGACGCGGTCCGGGTAGAGCCGGGCCAGGGCCGACTTGGCGGCCGCGTCGGCCGCCGTGTCGCCGAAGTGGGCGCAGACGACGGCGCCGTTGCAGACGTAGTAGTTGGCGTACGAGGCGAGGAAGTTGCGGTCGGCCGAGCGGATCTTGTCGTAGTCGGGGCCCTGGAGCCTCGCCACCGTCATGTCGGCGCCGGTGGCCGTCGTGGCCGTGGACAGGGTCCGGTACTGCTGTCGCGCGTCCTTGGCATAGGCGTCGTTGTCCGACGGGACCGGCATCTGCACGAGCGCCTTGCCGGGGGCGAGGAAGCGGGACGTGGCATCGACGTGGTCGTCGGTGATGTCCTGGCCGAGGACGCCGTCGAACCAGACGACCTCGGACGCGCCGTACGCGTCGCACATCGCCTGCTCCAGCCGGCGCTCGGACACGCCGGGGTTCCGGTTGCGGTTCACGAGGCTGCTGCGGGTCGCCATGAGGGTTCCCGCGCCGTCCTGTTCGATGGCGCCGCCCTCGCCGACCAGGGCGGCGGAGGTGAACGGCACCCCCGCGTGGGCGGCGATCCGCTCGGCGACCAGCGCGTCCTTGGCGTGGGCCTGCTTGCCGCCCCAGCCGTTGAAGTTGAGGCCGACGGCGTCCAGACCGCCGGCCCCGTCGGTGCGGAACACCGGACCCGAGTCGCGCATCCAGCAGTCGTCGACGGGAACGGAGGCGATGACGGTGACCGAGGGGCCGCACATCGAGCGGGCCCTGGCCGCGCTCGCGGCGTTGGCGCACAGGTGGACCGGCTCGTACTGGGCGATCGTGCGGGCGATCCGGGCGATGTCCGCCTGGACGCCGCCGAGAGCGCGGCCCCAGATCGCGGTGCGGTCCGGCCAGGCCATCCATGTACGGGTGTGCCGGACGTCCTCGGCCGGGACCCGGAACGTGCCGGCCGCGGGCCTGGTCGAGCCGGCCCATCCCTGGGTGGTCGTCGCGAGGGCGGCTCCGGCGGCGGTCGCTCCGGCCGCGGCGAGGAAGGCCCGGCGGTTGAGGAACCGGCGGGCGTGACGGCCCGTGGTGGGGTCGTTCATGGTCGGCCTCCTGTTTCGGCTGGCTTCAGCCATAGAGGGGTGGGCAGGGGGTGTGACACGGGGCGCGCCGGCCGGGGCCGGTCACAGGGCCCGGCGCGCCGCGGCGATCGCCTCGGGATCCCAGCCGGGGCGGGGTACGGACTCCAGCAGGAGCCGCGTATAGGGGTGTTGGGGCGCGGCGAGGACCTCGGAGGTGGTGCCCGCCTCGACGACGCGGCCCTTGCGCATGACGATGACGTCGTCGGTGACGCACCGGACCACGCCGAGGTCGTGGGTGATGAAGAGGTAGCCGATGCGGGTCTGCTCGCGGATGTCGGCGAGCAGGTTGAGGATCTGCGCCTGCACGGAGACGTCCAGGGCGGCGACCGCCTCGTCCAGGACGAGGACCGCCGGTTCCACGGCGAGCGCCCGGGCGATGGCGACGCGCTGGCGCTGTCCGCCGGAGAGCTGCCGCGGCCGCGCTTCGGCGGCGCGGATGCCGAGACCCACCTGGTCGAGCAGTTCGCGTACGCGCCGGTCGTGGTCCGTGCCGGGGAAGTGCAGCCGCAGTATCTCGCGGAGGACCCCTTCGACACTGGTGCGGGGGTCGAGGGAGACGTACGGGTCCTGGAAGACCATCTGGACCTCGCGCGCCCGTGCCAGGCGCTGGGCGCGGCCCCGGCTCCGTGCGCGGCGGGCCTCGCCGCGGACGAGGACCGCGCCGGCGTCGGCGCGTTCGAGTCCGACGACGATGCGGGCGGTGGTGGTCTTGCCGGATCCGGATTCGCCGACGATGCCCAGGGATCCGCCCTCGGGGAGGGCGAAGGACACGTCGTCGACGGCGCGGACGCTGCCGAAGGCGCGGTGCAGGCCGACGGCCTCGAGTACGTTCTCAGGCATCGACGCGGCTCCCTTCGAGGCGGTCGGTGTGATGGCAGGCGGCCTGGTGAAGCGGCAGGCCGGGGGCGGGCCGCGGCTCGGGGGCCCGCGTCTCGCAGAGCTCGGTGGCCAGGGGGCAGCGTGCGGAGAAGGGGCAGCCGTGGAGTTCCTGGCGCAGGTCAGGGGGCTGGCCCTCGATGGCGGCGAGTCGGCCCTGCGGGGCTTCCCAGCGGGGTGTGGAGGCGAGCAGCGCCGCGGTGTAGGGGTGTCGGGGCGCCGCGAAGAGGGTTGCCGCCGGGCCGCTCTCCACGATCCGCCCGGCGTACATGACGTAGACGCGGTCGCTGACGGCGGCGGCGAGGTCGAGGTCGTGGGTGACAAAGAGCAGGCCGGTGCCGAAGCGTTCGCGGAGTTCGGCCAGGAGGGCGATGACCTCGGCCTGGGTGGTGACGTCGAGTGCGGTGGTCGGTTCGTCGGCGAGGAGGAGGGCGGGGTCCCCCATCAGCGCGGCGGCGATCATGACACGTTGGAGCATGCCGCCGGAGACCTGGCCGGGGTACTGGCGCAGGGCGGACGCGTCCAGGCCCACGGCCCGCAGGAGTTCGGTGGCCCTGGCGGTGGCCTGTGCCCGCCCCGTGCTTCCGGTCAGGGTGACGCTCTCGGTGAGGAAGTCGCCGATGCGGCGCAGCGGGTTCAGGGCGGTGCGCGGGTCCTGGAAGATCATGGCCGCGGTGCCGGTGCGCAGGGCGCGCAGCCGGTCGGGGTTCATGGTGAGCACGTCCTGGCCGCCGACGAGGACGGCACCTTGGACGTCGGCGCCGGGCGGCAGCAGGTTCAGCGCGCTGCGCGAGGTGAGGGTCTTCCCGGACCCTGACTCGCCGACGAGGGCGACGGTCTCACCGGCGCCGACGTGCAGGTCGACGCCGTCGAGGACGGGTCGGGCCGTACCGGGAAGGGTGACGCGCAGCCCTTGGACGTCGAGCGTGTGCGGGGAATTCATCGGTCTCTCCTGGCGACGCGGTCGGCCCAGCGCTCTCCGACCACGTTGAACGCGACGACGGTCAGGACGATGAACACGCAGGGCAGGACCGCGGAGAGCGGGTAGCCGTGCTGGATGGCGGTCTGTCCGTCGAAGACCATGCGGCCCCAGTCGGGGGTGAGCGCCGGGACGCCGAGGCCGAGGAAGGACAGGCCGGCGAGGTCCATGAGCGCGTAGCCGAAGTTGATGGTGGACTGGGCGAGGACGACGGGGGCGATGTTGGGCAGGACGTGCCGCAGGCAGATCTGGAGGGCCGAGTGGCCCTGTACCTGGTAGGCGCTGACGTAGGGGCGTGCGCGTTCGGCCAGGACGAGGGAGCGGGTGAGCCTGCTGACGTAGGGCAGGTAGGCGAGGGAGAGGGCGATGACGGGGGCGAGGAGTCCTTCGCCGTAGACCGAGATGATCAGGATGGCCAGGAGCATTCCGGGGAACGCGAAGACGAGTTCGGTGCTGCGCGACAGGACGGAGTCGAGCCAGCCGCCCCGCCAGGCCGCGGCCGCGCCGGCCGCGACTCCGGCGAGGGTGGAGAAGACCACGACCCCGAGGGGGCCCAGGAGAGAGGTGCGGGCACCGAGGAGCAGTCGGGAGAGGGTGTCGCGGCCGGCGGCGTCGACACCGAGCAGGTGCTCGGGGGACGGTCCGGCCAGTGCGTTGCCGAGGTCGACGGTGTTGGGGTCGGCGGGCGCCAGCCAGGGGGCGAGGAGCGCCGCGGCGGTGACGACGGCGACGAGACCGAGACAGACCAGGTAGAGCGGGGACCCGGCGGTCCGGATCCTGGCGAGGCCGGGGCGGCGGCTGAGGACGGCGCTCATGCGGCGGCCCCTCGCGTGCCGAGCGTGATCCGCGGGTCGACCAGCGGGAGGAGCAGGTCGACGACGAGGTTCACGGCCATGAACAGGCCGACGATGATCAGCGAGATCGCCTGGACGGTCGGAAAGTCCTTGGTGGTGGTGGACAGTTCGAGGAGCTGGCCGATGCCGCCGATGCTGAACGCGGTCTCGACGAGGATCGTGCAGACCAGGAGGGTGGAGATGATCAGGCCGCCGGTGGTGAGGATCGTGCCCAGGGAGTTGCGGAACACGTGGCGGCGGATGACCTGCCGTTCCGGTACGCCGCGGCTGCGGGCCACGGTGACGTGTTCGCTGTCGAGGGCTTCGAGCATCGCCGAGCGGGTGACGCGGGCGAGCATGCCGATGAGGTAGAGCGCCAGGGCGATCGCGGGGAGGGTCAGGTGCCGGAGCGTGTCGACGAAGCCGTCGCCGGCTCCGCTGCTGGGGAACCAGCCGAGTTTCACGGCGAACAGGCCCTGGAGGAGCACGGCCGCGACGAAGGAGGGGGTGCCGACGGCGAAGGTGGTGCCGACCAGGACGGCGGAGTCGGTGGCACCGCCTCGCACGGCGCCGACCCAGCCGAGGAGCAGGCCGGTCACGGTGACCACGAGCAGGGCCATCACAACGAGCAGCAGGGTGGTGGGCAGGCGGTCGGCCAGCAGCCGTGAGACGTCGGTGCGGTAGGTGATGGACCGTCCGAAGTCTCCTTGGACCATGTCACCGAGCCAGCTGAAGTACCGGACGAAGAAGGGGTCGTCCAGGTGGTACTGCGCCTTGACCGCGGCGATGGCCTCCGGCGAGGCCGAACGCCCCGCGAGGAGAAAGCTGGCCGGGCTGCCCGGTGCGAGGTACATGGCGCCGAATACCACGAACGACGCGGCGAGCAGGGTGGCGGCCATCTCCGCCGTCCGGCGCAGGGCGAATCTCAGAATGCTCACTTCGCGGCCCCCACGTCGGCGGCCCACGGGTAGTACATGTACGAGATGGTCGTGGGGGCTCCGGTGATCCTCTGGTTGAGGAAGACCGCGGTGGGCCACTCCGCGACGGGGATCCACAGCACCTGCTCGCCCACGTGCTGCTGCAGTTCGGCCTCGATCCGCATCCGCTTCTTCGGGTCGTAGGCGGCGGTGGCCCGGTCGACGAGGCGGTCGTAGGCCTTGTCGCTGTACCCGGCGAAGTTCAGGTAGGCACCGGTCTTGAAGTTCGCGAGGAGGTCGAGCGGGTCGGTGATGTTCATGTACGAGGTGTAGGGGAACAGGTCGATGCCCCGGCGTGCCTCGGGGTCGGTGAACAGCGCGGTGAAGGCGTTCGGCGCGATGGTCTTGAGGCGGATGTTCAGGCCGATCCGGGTGCCGGCCGCCTGGACGGCGGTGGCGAGGAGGGAGACGTCCTGGCCGATGGAGCTGGTGGCGACGGTCAGGGTCCGGCCGGTGGCACCGGCCTCCTTGACGAGCCGGGTGGCCTTCTCGATGTCCCGCCCGGTGGGCGGCAGCGCGCCGAAGGCCGCCTTCCGGGTCGGTGCGGAGGCTCCGGCCCAAGCGGCGTGCGGGGTGAGCGAGTTGGTGGTGGTGCCGGCGCCGCCGAGTCCGGCCTTGACGAACCCGGACCGGTCCAGGGCGAGGGACAGCGCGCGGCGCACACGGACGTCGCCGAGCGGCCCCTTCATGTCGGTGACGTTGACGTTGACCGTGGTCAGGCCCTCGCCGAAGTACAGCTTGCCCACGCCGCTCTCGCGCAGGCGGCCGTAGCTCTCGGTGGGGATCAGGTAGCCGCCGTCGGCCTCACCGCTGAGCATGGCGTTGGTGCGGGCGGACGGGTCGGTGAGCACCCGGAAGACGGCCTTCCTGGCTCTGGCCTTCTTCCCCCAGTAGCCGTCGAAGCGGTCGAGGGAGATCGACTGGCCCTTGTCCCACGCGCCGAGCTCGAACGGCCCGGTGCAGGCGAGGCCCCCGCTGGTGCCGTAGTCCTTGCCCGCGGCCTCGATGCCGGCCTTCGAGGCGACGACGCCCGCGGCGGTCGCCATGTACTGCGGGAACTGGGAGTCGGGCTTCTTCAGTTCGACGGTGACCTGGAGTCGGCCGGTCTTCTTCACGGAGGCGACGTTCTGGAAGACCTGGGCCCAGGCGGCGGCGTTGTCCGGGTCGCGCTGCCGGTCCAGGCTGTACACCACGTCGTCGGCGGTCATCGTCCCGCCGTTGTGGAAGCGCACGCCCGCGCGCAGGTCGTAGACCCAGGTGGTGGGGTCCGGGTTCGACGCCTTCTTCGCGAGGCCCGGTTCGGTGGTGAGCCCGGGCGTCCAGCGCATGAGGCTCTCGCACACGTTGGAGAGGATCGTGTTCTGCGGGTAGTCGAACGCCATCGTGTAGTCGAGGGTGGGCGGTTCCGCGTAGACGGCCCAGGTGAAGGAGTCGATCTCGCCGCGGGCGGGCGGCGTGGAAGCGGACAGCTTGACCGTGGCGCCGGTGGCGCCGTCGTCCTTGGGCGGTCCGGCGCAGGCCGCGAGGACGGCGAGGGAGGTCAGGACGGCCGTCGTGACGACGGTCCTGCGGTAAGGGTGGCGGGGGCGTCTGCCGCCGGGGGACGGGGGTGCGGACATCGTCGCGCTCACTTTCCGTGCGGGGTTCCGGGGGTGTGGGGGGGGGGGGGGGGCGGGCCGCGCAGAGAGCGGGGGGTGATAGGGGGGGGGGGAGGGAGGGGTTGTGT
>NZ_JBHYTK010000011.1:89919-92001 GCF_042749255.1 Streptomyces sp. NPDC059524
GGCATCGACGCGGTGACGCCGACGAGGACGCGGGACAGCTGGTCGCGTCCCAGGTCGTCCGTGCCGAGCCAGTGGGGGGCGCGGGGGGCGGGGCGGGCGGTGTGGGATTGGGGGGGGGGCGGGGGGGTCGGGGGGGGGGGGGGGCCCTGAGGGCCCGCCCCGAGCAGTCCGGTCTCTGATCAGGCGGACGGGACCTGCTGGGTGATGCAGTGGACCCCGCCGCCACCGAACGCGATGGCGAGCGCCCGCACCCCGACGACCTTGCGGCCGGGGTGCGCCGCGGCGATGACCGCGAGAGCGTCCTCGTCCTGGGGCAGGCCGGCGACCGGGACGACGACGCCGCCGTTGGCCACGTAGTAGTTGAGGTACGACACCTCGATCCGTTCGCCGGCCAGTTCGGCGAACGCGGTCTGCGGGACGTCGACGATCTCGAACGGCCGGCCCTGGGCGTCCGTGGTCGCCTCGAGAACGGCGCGGTTGGCGCGCATCCGCGCGTGGTCGGGGTGCGTCGGGTCGTCGGGCAGGGAGACGACGACCTTGCCGGGAGCGGCGAACGCGCAGACGCCGTCGACGTGCCCGTCCGTCTCCGTGTCGAGGAGACCGCCGTACGGAAGCCAGACGACCTTGCGGACGCCGAGCCGGGACTTCAGCTCCGCCTCGATCTCCGCCCGGCTCATCTCCGGGTTGCGGTTCGGGTGGAGCAGGCACTGCTCGGTGGTGATGAGCGTGCCCTCGCCGTCGACCGTGACGGACCCGCCCTCCAGGATCATGCCGGAGTGGATGCGGTCCACGCCGAGGTGGTCGAGGAGCAGGGCGCCGATCCGGTCGTCGGAGTCGTACGGGTGGTGCTTGCGGCCCCAGGCGTTGAAGCGGAAGTCCACTCCGGCGCGGTTGCCGTCACCGTCGAGCACGAACAGCGGGGCGGAGTCCCGGAACCACGAGTCGTCCTGTGCGATCTCCACGACGGTGACGTCCTGGCCGCACCTCGCACGGGCCTCCTCGCCGTGGCCGGGCGGCGCGACCATGGTCACCGGTTCGAACGCGGCGATGGCCCGGGCGACGTTCGCGTACTCCTCCTTGACGTCGTCCAGCACGCTGCCCCAGAGGTCCTCGCGGACGGGCCAGGCCATCAGGCACCGCTCGTGCTCGGACCATTCGGCGGGCATACGGAATGCGGTCATCACGGGTCTCTCTTCGTTTCGCGGTGTGCACAGCATGGTGATGTTGACTGAAAATTCAGTCAAGACTTCGGTCAAAAGAAAAGGCCTGCCTCCGAGACTTCGACTGCGGTCGATCAAGCTGCCGACGCCGGTGCCGGATCACAGGAAGTACAGGCGGCTGAGCGGGACTTCCTGTGCCGGCTCGGAGCGCACCGGATCCCCGTCGAGTGTCACGAGGCCGCTGCGCGGGTCGACGTCCACCTGCCCTAGCCGTGCGTTGTGCAGCAGGTCGGCCGGGCCGATGCCTCGGGTTCCCCGTACGGCCACGCGCCTGCGCCGCGTGGCCGGCATGCCGTGCAGCCCCCCGGAAAGGCCGGACTCGGCGGCGGCGCGGCTGACGAAGGCGACGGAGAGTTCGGCCGGTGCGGCTCCATGGGCACCGAACAGCGGGCCCAGGACCAGGGGTTCGCACGCGTCCGTGGCGGCGTTCGGGTCGCCGGTGACGCCGTAGGCCGGGAAGCCGGACTTGATGACCATCTGCGGTTTCGCCCCGAAGAACGGCGGTCGCCAGAGCACGAGGTCGGCCATCTTGCCGACCTCGAGGGAGCCGACCTCGTGGGCGAGGCCGTGCGCGATGGCGGGGTTGATGGTGAGTTTGGCGATGTAGCGCAGGACCCGCGCGTTGTCGTCGCCCTCCCCGTCGCCGTCCAGGGGGCCGAGTTCGGCCTTCATCTTCCCGGCCATGGCGAACGTACGGCGGACGGTCTCCCCCGCCCGGCCCATGCCCTGCGCGTCGGAGGACGTGATGCCGATCGCGCCGAGGTCGTGGAGCACGTCCTCGGCGCCCATCGTGCCCGCGCGGATGCGGGCGCGGGCCCTGGCGGCGTCGGCCCGCAGGTGCGGGTTGTGCGCCTGGACCCTC
>NZ_JBHYTK010000012.1:0-26120 GCF_042749255.1 Streptomyces sp. NPDC059524
GATACGTTCTGGTGCTGGAACTGCGGCGAGGAGAACACGACCCCGCCCGGCCCGTGGACGCCCGCGTACGAGGACTAAGGGCACGGGGGGGGGGGCTACTGCTGCGCCATCTCGCGCATCATCTCGTCGAGCAGCTCAGGGTCCGTCTCGTGAAGGCCCAAGCCTTCACAGGTGACGCCGGCGTCCTCCATGAGTTCCCGCGTGCTGGAGCGGCCGGGGTACAGGGCCTCGAGGCGCTCCAGTTCGGGCAGCGCAATGTCGAACCGGTCCATCGCTGCAAGCTTGGTCAGCTCGCGGTCGACCTGGTGGCCCAAGTCGTCGACGGTGGCTTCGATTTGTGCGAGTTCTGCCGTCGCAATGACCTTGCGAACGTACAGGGCGAGGGAGTCATCGTTCATGCCGGGCCCAACGGGCGGCCTGGGGTGCAGGACACGTCAACCTTGCGCCGCGGCGTAGTGGTCACAGGTTGGCGACACGGGCTTCACGCACGGTTCGTACGGACGCATGATGCCCGGAACGCTCGAATGCTCCTGGGGGTCCCATGCGCCGCACCACGGTTTCTGCCGCTGCTGTTCTGGTTGTTCTGTTGGCCGCGGGCTGCTCGAGCGGTGACGGCGACGGGAAGCCGGCTGCGTCGTCGGCGGCGGGCGGGAAGCTGTCGGCGAAGTGGACGCCGAAGCTGGACGCTGCCGCCGACGGCAACAAGGCGGTCTGCAACCAGGTCGGCGACAAGGCGTGCGCCGAGCACCTGACCGACATCGCACTGGTCGTCTCCGATCTGGAGCAGGCCGTCGATGAGGCGGGCGGCCGCGCCGAGTACCCGCAGACGGTGGCGGAGATCGGGAAGGTCAACGATGCGGTGGACGCGTACTCGGAGCATGAGTGCCTGAACGATGAGAACGCGGGGATGGCGGGGTCGCCGTGCCCGGATGACGCGCAGACGATCCTGACGGGCGGGAAGACGCTGGCCCTGGCGCTGCAGGCCGACGAGGGCTGACGCGTGTCTGTGGCCCACCGGTACACCGGTGGGCCACAGACAGGCAGGGTAGAGGCGTCATCCTTCCTCGCGATGACGGGTGACTTCATCCAGGCTCCACCCCACGAACTCTGCGACGTCCTCGTCTGTCGTCGCGGAGGACCCCAGCCAGTCCTGCAACGCGTCAGCAAGACTGTCCGGGATGCCGACGGGCTCCACGATGGTCGGATCGGAATCGACGTGGTCGATGTGCCGCCACTTGCCATCCGGGTCAAGCCGCTCCACAGCGGCGCCGTAGTCGTCGTAGTTCCCAGTGCCGTTGGCGATGAGGTCCCCGGTGCGCCAGTCCGTGATGTCCCACGCGTCCTCGCCCGTCTGCCCGCCGCTGATGATTCGGTGGCCGTCCGTTTCCAGAGCACGGATGGTTTCCTGGCGGGCGTCCTCGTCGGCTCGGATCTGGCGAAGCAGGGCCTGGACGTAGTCGCGGACTGCTGTGTCGGAGCCAGTCTTTGGGGTGTGGGTAACGGTCATGGCTCTCCTTGTAGACCTCGTTGGATGGTGGGTTGTCATTCAGCGCCGGAGCGGGTGCACAGGTGCCCGCAGGGGCAGGCCTCGCAGCCCTTCTCGTCCACCGCCCCGGACGCCAGGGCGGCCGCGAACAGCTCCTTCGCGTGCTCGGTTCCGTTCACGCTCTCATGGGTTCCGTACACCTCGGGATCGGGTTCCTCGAGCCGGGACCGGCAGCTACGCATGAAGACCACCGCCGCGGCCACATCCTGGGGAAGGTCCTTCCAGATGTGGTCGGGGATACAGGTGGAGGCGACGACGGCATCGGGGTCGCCGGCGAACTTCCAGGCATCTCCAGGCTCTTCGGGGCGCTGGGCCACCATGCGGACGTAGATGGCCTCGTGTTCCTCGTCCTGGAAGACCATGAGCGCCCCGTGGGCGTGCAGGTTGTGGATCGCCTCCCGGATGGCCTCCGTGCCGGTGCTGCCCTGGGCGGCTGCCATCTCCTCGATCGGGATCATGTTGCCGGAGTCGCCCTGGAAGATGGGCAGCTGTCCGTCGTCGATGAGCATGTCCAGGTGGATGGCGGCGACGGGGACGAGCCCGTTGTACGACGTGCTGATCCGCTGCACGCGGCGCATGAGCTCGATGCTTTCGGTGCTGAGCCGGGGGTCGTTCACGCTGCTGAGGTCTGCCCCTGGCGCGGGCCGCAGCCACTCGTCGTACCCGAACCCGGGCGGTGCCAGGTCCTTGAGCGTGTACTGGCGGGGGACCCGCGGCCGGCGGGGCTTGCCGGGCTTCTTACGCCCCATCGGGGCCTCCTTCATGGTGGTGGTGTCGTGCGAACGATGCTGGCTGGGGGCGGGTTGTGCTCAGGTCTGGGCCATGTCGACAAATCGGCTGTAGTGGCCCTGGAAGGCGACGGTCACCGTCGCAGTCGGGCCGTTACGGTGCTTCCCGACGATGATGTCGGCTTCCCCGGCGCGCGGGGACTCCTTCTCGTAGGCGTCCTCGCGGTGCAGCAGGATCACGATGTCGGCGTCCTGCTCAAGGCTGCCGGACTCGCGGAGGTCGGACACGGCTGGCGTCTTGTCAGCGCGCTGCTCGGGACCGCGGTTGAGCTGGGACAGGCCGATGACCGGGAGCTGCAGTTCCTTGGCCATGAGCTTCAGGTTGCGGGAGATGTCGGAGACGTCCTGCTGCCGGGATTCGCCGGGCCGGCTGGAGCCGGTCTGCATGAGCTGGATGTAGTCGATAACGATCATGCGGACGCCGTGGCGCTGCACCATGCGGCGGGCCTTCGATCGGATGTCCATCATCGTTTGGTTCGGTGAGGCGTCCACGTACAGCGGCGCCGCCTTCACCTTCGGCATGGCCGTCGCGACGCGGGACCAGTCGTCCTCGGTCATCTGCCCGGTGCGAATGTGGTGCAGGGGCACCTTCCCGGTGGCGGACAGCAGCCGGTAGTTGATCTCCCGGCGGCCCATCTCCAGAGAGAAGAACCCGACGGGAATGTCGTTGTCGAAGGCGCACGCGCGGGCGAAGTCCATGGCGAGCGTCGTCTTACCCATGGCGGGGCGGCCGGCGACGATGACGAACTGGTCGGACTGGAAGCCGCCGAGCAGCCCGTCCAGGTCCATGAACCCGGTGGGCAGGCCGATCAGGGCGCCGTCGCGGCGGGACATCGCCTCGATGGCGTCGATGTCGGCGTCGATGTCGTCACCGATGGGCGCGTAGTCGTCCTCGGCGTGTGCGTCGCTGAGCTGGACGATCTCGGCTCCGGCCTGGTTGAGGTCGTCGTCCAGGTCACCGTCGGCGTAACCGAGTTGGGTGATGCGCGTGCCGGCCTCGACCATGCGGCGGCGTACGGCCTTCCGCTGGACGATCTCCGCGTACCACTGGGCGTTCGCGGCGGACGGCACCACCTGGACCAGGTGGTGCAGATAGGAGGCGCCGCCGACCTTGGCGAGCTTGCCGCGTTCGGTCAGCTTGGCGGACAGGGTGATCGGGTCGACGGGCTCCCCGGCTGCGTACATGTCGCAGATGGCCCGGTAGATCGTCTGGTGGGCCGGCTTGTAGAAGTCGCGGATCTGCAGACGGATGTCGCCGACGACGTCCTCGATGGCGGTGAGGCTCGCTTCCATGCCACCCAAAACGCACTGCTCGGCGTCCAGATCCTGCGGCGGCATGCGGTCGAAGGATCGACCGTCGAAGTCGGATTCCGGCCCGTAGGCGGGCGCAGGGGCGTCTTCGAGGACCTGCTGGGGGATACTCATGCTGTGGCTCCTTCGGGAGTCCGGGACAGCGGCCGGCCCTGGCGAGGGATCAACCGGCCGCTGTGGCGTTTCCGGGGTCAAGCGCGGGCGTGCTTCGGGTGGCACTTCTTGCACGGGACGTCTCGCCCGTCGGGGAGCTCCACGGTCCGCTCGTAGACCATGTAGGGGCGGTTGCCGTTGTTGCACTCGCCGCACCACTCGGCCAGCCCACCCGAGGCGGGGGCGAGCCCGTCAGAGGGGCGGCGGCGCTTCAGGTTGCGGATGCGGACCGGCATGACACGCGACGGAACCCGGACGGGGTCCTTCGGGTCGTCGGCGATGAGCTCGATCTCCAGCAGCGTGTCCAGCTCCAGCCCGAGGGCGTGCACGCGGGAGGCGAGCAGCGGAGCGAGGGCGCGGGCGTTGTCGATGCTCATCTGCCACTTGTGCGGCAGGTCCTGGAGGAAGGCGTCGGCCGCCGCAATCTCCTCGGCGGTCGGAACGTAGTCCTCAGGGTCGAGGGCGCACGCGATGGCCCACCGGTTGCCCCGTCCCTTCTTGTGGGGGCTGGGGGTGGTGTTACCACCACCCTCCGGGGGGTGTGGGGGGGATCCGGCATTCCCGGAAGTGGACCCGACCTGCGAGGACTCGCTAGTTCCGGGATTGCCAGATCCGGCATTCCCGGAAGTGGACCCGACCTGCGAGGATCGTGGTTTTGTCCGTTCCGGCTTCCTGCTTCCGGCATCACCGGATCCGGCAATGCCGGAAGTGGATCCGACCTGCGACGATGCTCCGCTTTCAGAGAGGCTGGGGGCGTCGGGGTTCCAGGCCGGCCAGTCGTAGAACTCGTACGCAACGCCCGCGCGCTGCCCGGTCTTCTCGTCGGCGAGGAACACGCGCCGGATGTAGCCCTTGGCGCGGAGCCGAGCGAACGACTCGTACACGGCGTCGCGACCGACCAGACGGGACCCGTTGCCGCTGCGCACCCCGATGGACTTCAGGTGCTCCAGAACGCTCTGCGGCGTCACCACGAGCGGCTCCTGCTCGGGCCCCCGTCGCGCCTGCTCGGCGAGGAGGAACATCAGCTCCACGGTCAGCGTGAGGTCCAGCGGGTGCTCGTAGAGGCCGTGCGGGCCGCTCCTCATGTGCGCGTGCACCGCCACGCTCGCGACCGGACCGCGGTTGACGAACTGGCCGTCGTCGGTGATCTGCTCGGCGTGCGGCGCACTCACGGCTGCCCCCACATGGGGCAAGAAGGTGCCGGGGGACTAGTTGGCAGATCGATCGTGGGCTGTACCCTCATGATTGAGGACGACCTTTCAGTGGGGTGGGACTCATTCCGCCAGCGGCTGCGATTCGCTGGTACTGCTTGGACGACCGGTCTCGAGGCTGCTGCGGCTTCGTGGGCCGGTCGTCTTTCGTTTGGGCGCCTGAGGCTGCGATCTCAGGGCCCGGTAACCGAGTCACTTCTTCTTGCGGCCGCGGCCGCCACGGCGCGGACCGTCCTGGAACATCTTCAGGAACTCGACGGTCTCCATCGTTCGTGTCCGTCCGCCTGCTCGGACGTACGGGATCTGGTCCTTTCGGTCCCCGAATCTCCACCAGTCGGGGTTCTGGCGGGCGTGGTATCTCAGACCGTCCGCGGTGATGTCGTCAACGAGCCCGAGCTCCTTGAGGAGCGCGGCTCCGGTGGTGAAGGTGACGAACGGCGGAAGCGTGCTGTTCATCCGCGATCACCTCGCGTTAGAAACTTCGGACCAACGCGAGAATGTGGGTAGGGTCATGCTGAACTCCTTAGCTGGGGTTTCCCCGACCGGTAGTGATTTCGCAGGTCGCACCGGGTGCGGGGGCGGCCGGCTGGCCCCTTCTGGGGCTGGTCGGCCGTACTACTTCGCTTCTCCTAACGACTCAGCTACTCGAGAGCATCAGCCCTCTCAGCAAGAGCCATCAGCTCAGGCGGCGCGCTGGGCCCCTCGATAAGGACGAGCTCCCGGATGGCCTTGCGGGCGGCGACGTGCGTCCGGACGGTCTCGGGCGACAGCGCCTCGGCGCGCAGCAGACAGCTGAGGGCTTCCCCTGTGTGCCGCCTCTGCGCGTGAGCTCGCCCCAAGTCCATCAGCAGCCTTCCCTGGCGCTCGTGGGACAGGGAGTCGGCGTCGATACGGCCGCCGATGTCGAGGGCCTCGCCCGCGTCACCCAGTTCCACCGCGGTGGAGACGGCCTGGATCTCGACGTTGACCGCCCCGAACTCCAGGTTGAAGTCGTTGCGATCCTCGCCCATGCGTGCTGCCACAGCCCGGGCCTTCCCGATCTCTTCCCGTGCACCGGACCGGTTCGACCCGCGGGCGTACACCAGAGCCATGGCCAGGTACAGCGAACCGAGCACCGACATCCCGGGCACGGTCAGCTCACCCTGCGAGTCCAGGCGTTCCAGGGCATCGATCGCCGTCTTGGCTGCATGTTCGGCCTGACCGAGCCGCTTCAGGCGGACGAACGAATGCACCATGCGGAAGACGCCGGCACAGACGTGCAGCGGGTCTCCGGACTTCTCGGCGGCCCAGATGGCGCGGTCTGCGGCCACCCAGGCGGCGTCCGCCTCGTCCTGTCGGACGAACGCGGCAGCCAAAGCCTGGTAGGTGCGGGCCAGCAGGAGGTAGGCCTTCGCCTGCTGCTCACCCTCCACGACCCGAACCGTCTGCTCGAGATCCGGCAGAAGGCTTGTGAGTCGTGCGCTGACCTCAGCGAACTCTCCCTGGTGGGTGAGCTCCCACATCTCGTCGACCCCGGCAGCCAGCTCGTCCAGGGTCTGGCTCGGCGCAGGCCGGACTGCACCCAGGATCGTGCCGACCGCCGGGTGACCGGAGATGATCTGCCGAGCCTCGTCCAGGTCATTGGACCTGTATTCGAAGGACGAGCTGACGTCGACAGCAGGCAGCGGAGCGCCAGGGCGCAGCTGCTGCACAGCGACGCCGAGAGCGTCGGCCAGCTCCTGTAGAACGTCCATCCGCTCCACGGGCTGAACTCCGCGCTCGACCTGCGACATCCAGCTCGAGGTCTTCTGCATCAGCGCAGCCAACTGCTGCTGGGTCAGCTTCCGTTCCTTGCGCAGCTTCGCGATGTGCCGGCCGAATGCGCGGTCCTTCTCCTCTACAGGCTTCATGTCGCCTCCGATGGGGCCGGCCTCTTGCCGTCCAGCTCGTTCAGGAAGGCGACTTCGGTGCTCACGAGGTACTGCTCACGCTCCAGAAGCATCTGCTTGGTGTGCTCCTGCTCCTCGTGTGCCTCGAAGGCCGCCCGGTCTGCGTACAGCTCGTAAAAGACGCGAACGAGCGGCTCGTCCTCCGGGACGTGCACGACGTAGACCAGGGTTCCCGGTTCCTTGCGGATGCCCTCGAGTGTGCGGGCCACAAGGGCGTCGAACCGCTGGGCTGCGGCGGCGTCGCGGGTGGTGAACCGCACGGTGAGTGCGTATCCGCTTGTCACTGCTCCTCCTTGATTCGTCATGCGCACAGTCTCACATTAAGAGTGATTCTGCTAGCTCGCAGAGCAACTTTCAATCGTGCGTTGACTCGCAGAAGAACTGCGAGTAGCGTCGGTCACGTCGCCACACGGAGACAGCAAAAAGGGCCCGGTGTCCTACCACCGGGCCCTGGATACAGACCTAGCCCTACCTGCTACACCAGGAGGCCGATCCGCATGCAGAACCAGGATCGCACGAACCACGAGCAGCAGCAGGACCTCATCCAGGCCCTCGCCCACGCGCTCAGCCACTGCAACGACGCCGGCTTCGACGGCGAACGACTCGTCGCCCGCATCAACCTCTCGCCGATCGCCGTGCACGGCATGGCCGACGGCTGGAAGCACTGCCACAGCGTCGACCTCACCGTCTCCGGCCTCATCGAGGCACTGAAGATGCTCGGCGCGATGCCCGCCCCCGCCCGCATCGGCACCGCGGACAACCTCAACACCGACGCCGTCGACTTCGCCCGGACCCACTCCCTGCTCGCCGCCGAGATCGCCGACGTGTTCAACGCGATCGACGCCCGGCAGGTACAGGCATCCGTCCTGGACCACCGCGCCGTCGATATGCCGGTCGCTCTCGAAGCCATCGACGACATGCTCGGCAACCTGGCCGACCCGTACGCCGACGAGGACGAGTCGTGATCGGCCCCCTCCACAACGCCGGGCCCGTCCCGCCGCAGAGCGTCGACACCACCGAACTCGGCGGCATCCTCGCCGACCTCGAAGGCATCCACGCCGGCATCGACCTCATCCGCGACGGCATCCGCCTCATCGCCCACGACCGACTGTCGGTCGACCAGACCCAGACGTTGATCGCCACCCTCGCCGGATCCCCGGACTGCGACATCACCAGCGCCATCGCCCACCTCGTCGCCCGCCTGGCCGACGCGGACACGAACCCCGCCCTCCGCTCCCTGTCGCGCCCCGCCCAGAAGGAGGCCCAGCACCTCGGCGAACAGATCGTCTTCGACCTCACCGACCCCGAACTCCACCAGCCGGCCGCCGACCTCGCCGCCGCCATCGACCACCACTGACCCGGAAGGACCACCATGCCCGCCATCAAGACCCAGAAGGTCACCGCCGAGACGATCCTCACCCGCTACGCCAACGACGTCGCCTTCGCGTCCAGCAACACCCCCGCCACGACCCTCGCCGAGTTCATCCCGCAGCTCGACGCCGCGATCGACGAGCTGCAGTCCGCCGGCATCACCGGGTCCTTCGCGCTCAACACCGCGATCCCCCTCCTGACCGAGGCGCTCGCCGCCGAGGACGACGAGTCGCGCCAGTCGTTCATCGACGCCGCCACCCGGCGGCTGAAGAACCTGGGCGACGCGGTCGACGAGTTCCGCGACATGGTCTGACCGCCCCACCACCGGGCCCCGCCCCGCGGGACCCGGCTGGTCGGAAGCCGTCCAGCGGTACCACCCCCAGCCACTGGACGGCTCCCCACCAGACCACCCCCACCCGAACCGCCTTCAAAGGAGCAGGCCATGAACAACCGCACCACCCCCAAGACCTTCATCCGCGACCACGCCAACATTCCGACCCCGCCCACCAGCGAGGACTACGAGGCCTACCTCGTCCTCACCGAAATCAGCACCCGCCACCGCTACGCCCTCCGCCTGCGCCGGCCGATCCGCGCCTTCCGCTACCTCACCCACCGCACCCTCCACCTCGCCGCCTGACCCGAAAGGACACCGCCATGCTCGCCAAGCTCCGCGCCCGCCAGCAGCACCAGCAGCTCATGCGCGCCGCCCACCACCTCCTCCGCGAAGCGTTCCTCGGAACCCGCGACAGGACCGTCACCCCCAACGACCTCGCCGCGTACGCCTTCGGCCGCTACCGCATCGCCCTCGACACCAACGACGCCCAGGACTTCCTCAACGCCGCCCGCGCCTCCCGTGGCGAGCCCCTCACCCCCGCCGCCTGACCGGAGCCTGCGATGTCCCTGCTCACCCTGCCCCCGTTCCGCTTCCGCCGTAAGGAGACCGCCATGCCCGAGACCACGACCACGCCCACCAAGCCCCAGCCGGACGTCCTCATGCGGTTCCTCACCCAGGGCGGCGCCGAAGTCCACGTCACCCGCAACGGCACCTACACCCAGCACGGCTTCAACGGCCGCTCCTGGAACGAGCAGCGCAACCGCTGGACCTGCCACGGATGCGACAAGGGCAGCGACCCCTACGACCGGTACCCGCCCAACACCATCCGCGACGCCGCCAACACCCACGCCCAGAACTGCCGGTCGATGCCGAAGCCGACCCCCGCCGCCTGACCCACCGTCCCGCACACCGAAAGGACACCGATCCCCGTGACCACCACCCAGCCGTCTGGCCTCACCAGAGCCGACCGCTTCATGCGCGCCCTGGCATGGGCCACCCAGGTTGGGATGGCCAGCACCTACACCGCGGTCATCGCGCAGCCCACCTCCTGGACCAGCCTCTACAAGAAGGACCCGGTCGGCACCAGCAGCATGTGGCTCTTCGCCATCGGCATGGGACTGCTGTGGGGGCTCTGCCTGTACCTGGAGCAGAAGGAGTTCTACGACCGCCGCTGGCAGCGCCAGTACCGCAAGGGCCACCTCGCGGGCCACGCCACCGTCCTCCTCATCGCCAGCCTGGCCGCAGCAGCGCAGCCCTACCGCATCGCCCTGTGGGCTCTCATGGCAGTCCTCGCCGGATTCACCTACGCCGTCTGGGCCCTGTGGATGCGCAGCCAGTTCCTCCCCGCCGAGGACCAGGCCGTCATCGACGCGATCACCGCCCGCCAGACAGCACAGGTGCTCGCCGCCCGCGAGACCACCCAGAAGGAACTCCGCCGCCAGCGCCTCAGCGCCATCGTCGCCGGCCTCGGATACGACCTGACCGACCGCACCCCCACCAGCGCGCTCCCCACGGACACCGAGCCCACCGCGAACTGGCCCGTCCCGTCCGGGAAGCACGACCCCCTCGTCTACTTCATCCGCAACGGCAACCGAGTCAAGATCGGCACCACCACCGAGCTCAAGCGCCGGATCCGCACCCTCGCACTCCGCCCCGAGAACGTCGCCCTCCTCCTCGACGGAAGCCGCCCCTTGGAGAAGACCCTCCACGACCGCTTCGCCGACTACCGCATTGGCGACACCGAATGGTTCGCCAGCGAAGGCAACCTCACCGACTTCATCGCCGACCAGAACCGACTCGCCCGGAAGGAAGAGGCCAAGTGAAGACCACCACCAAGACGTCGCCCCTCATCAAGCTCGCCGCCACCCTGTCCTTCGGCTCCCTCATCTGGACGACATGGAGCCTGTTCGACCTCCTCGGCGCCGGCATCGCAGGCATCACCGTCGCCGCATGCGCGGACGCCGTCTGGGGCTCCGTCATCTACGCCGAGTACCGCGGAGTCCGCATCGCCGGCCGGAAGTGGCCCGTCGCCCTCTTCGGATGGATCTCCCTCCTGGCCGTCGCCTTCTTCCTCGTGTGGCACGGCATCGCCGACGACAACCTCGCCATGGCCTTCGCCGGCCCCTTCCTCCCCATCGGCGCCAAGGCCGTCTGGGCCCTCGCCCTCGCCGACATGCGCGACCCCGCCGCACTCACCGATGCGGAGCGAGCCACCCTCGCCGAGATGGAACGCGGCCTCGCCTTCGAAGAGGCGCAGCACGCCGCAGAGATGCGGCGCCGCACGATGCGCGCCGAGCTCCTCATGGCGGAGGTCTCCACGGACTTCGACATCGAGGTGACGCGCCAGGACCGCACCCGCGAGCTTCAGAGGCGCCGCCCCCTCGAGCTGACCGCCGCCCCCGACACCGTGCAGCGCAGCGAAGCGGATGGTGAAGCCGCAGATGAACGGCATGATGCGCCCGCGACGCGCGTGCCGCTCACCCCGTCCGAGGCGCCCCGCATCATCCGTGAAGCGCCCCTCGCGCGCAGCACTGAGCCCGTGTCGCTTCAGGGCGTCTCGAAGGCTGAAGCGGTCCGCATCGTCCGTGCGGCGGAGCCCACCGCATCAGCGCCGCAGATCGTGAAGCGCCTCGCGCAGCAGGGCATCGAAGCGGACGCCGGATACGTCCGCACCGTCCTGTCCCGCAGCAAGCAGCGCAACGCCACCGACGGCGGCTACCTCTAACCCGCCCCACCACACCCACCCTCCTGAGAGGAGACCAGGCAGTGAAGACCGAGCGTGCAGAGACCGTGGGCGCCGAACGCCGGGTATCCACCCGGCCCGACCGCGCGCCTGCGGCCCGACCGCGCGCCCGCGTCCTCCCCGACACCCCGCCCATCCCCACCTGGGGCCAGCGACTCCTGCCCCGCACGCTCCGCACCACCCTCGCCGGCCTCGGCCTCTACACCAACCCCGTCCCCCAACCCCCCTCCATCCACCTCCAGCAGGCCCTCGCCGTCATCCACCACTACGGCTGGTGCAAGTCCCTCGACTTCAGCCCCACCGGCAAGGTGTGCATCCGCGGCGCCCAAGGCCTCCTTGAGAAGGCCGGACACGTCACCCCGCAGGCCCGTGACCAGGCCGTTCAGTACATGGAGCAGGTCCTTCACGCCGCCGGGATCCGCATGCAGTTCTTCGCCTGGAACGACCTCCCCGGCACCCCCCAAACCGCGATCACTGACCTACTCACCAGGGCCTCCCACCGAGCCCGAGCGAACGGAGACTGACCCGTGAACAACCCCGACTACGACGACGAGTTCGCCGCCATGACCAACGGCCTCGACACCGACCCCCACCCGTACGGCCCCAACACGAACCAGCAGGTCAAGGCAGTGAAGCCCGGTCTCACGCCGCGCGGCAAGGCGATCCTCGGCGCCGCCGGAGTCGCCCTCGCCGCCAGCGGGTTCCTCGTCTACCAGGACCACCAGGCGACCGTCGCCGCCGAGACGGCCAAGGCCGCCGAGATCCAGCTGCAGCAGCAGCGCCTCGAGCTCGAGCGCCTGAAGGTGATGAACGAGGTCGACGAGAAGCAGTCGACCCGTCAGAAGACCGAGGACAAGGCCCTCCAGGCGAAGATCGATGCCTGCGTGAAGGACAACAAGGACCAGTCCCCGTACTTGCAGGGCACCGTCGACGCCTGCCGCGACCAGTACTCCGTCACCCACGCCAGCAGCACGGACGGTAACGACATGCAGGTCGCCGGATCGGTCGCGAACACGGCCACGAGCGGTGCGATCAACCCGCTGTGGGCCGTCGCCGGGATCGCAGGAGCCGCCGGAATCGCGGTGGCCGCGAAGCGAGTCCGCCGCACCGACGAGCCTGCCCCGGCCACCCACTGCCACTAACCGAGCGTAGTTCCTCCTTCCTCCTCCCACCGGCAGGACACCCACTCGCGGCCGCCCATGCGGGCCGCTCGCCTGGTGATTCTCTCGGTGGGAGGAAGTGGGAGGAACTACAGAGAGTAAGGAATCTCATGTCGTCCGAGGTCATCCCCGCTCCCGTAATCGACACCCACTCCACCGACCGCCACACCGACACGAACAACCCGCGGAAGTCTGCACTGGCCGCCTTCCTGGAACCCGTCGCACCCGTCTACGCCGACACCAGCGACGACACGGACGGTGACAGCGTCGTCGTCACCGAGGACGACGAGCAGTCCACAAACGGGTCGTCCGCCGAGTACAGCAACGCAGACGGCACCAGCGACGACGACACCTCCACCGAGTCCGGGGCGCAGCCCAAGTCCGTGATGCGGGCCTGGCTCCTGGCCGGCGCGCAGCGCTGGGCCAAGGGCGGAGGTACCGCGAACAAGCGCCTCGACCTGAAGAAGGCCCGCGCGCAGGCCCGGCAGGTGAAGACCACCGAGACCGTGAACCGCACCCCCGGTCTGGCGGCCACGATGCTCGGCTCCGGTGGCGGCACTCGCAAGCAGCAGAACAGCCCCAAGACCGCGAAGAGCAATGGCGGATCCGGCTCCGGTGTGGGCCGTGGACGCGGTGGCAACCACGGTGCGGGCGGGAGCAGTGGATCGTCCGGGAAGGCGCCTTCGACCGGCGGCGGGACGACCAAGAACAACAAGCCGAAGTCGAACAGTGACGGCTCGTCCGGAAAGCACGGCGGCGGACGGCAGCACACCGGGGTTGGAGGCCGCGGTGGGTCCGGCGGCGGCCGCGACGGCAAGAGCGACAGCGGTGGCGACAAGGGCCTGAAGAAGAACACGCCGACCAACAACACCAGTGGCGGCGGCTCCAACGGATCGGCGCACCGCGGCGCCGGCGGCGGGGTCACGAAGACACCCGGGGGAGCCCCCGGCGATCGGCCGTGGCGCGGCCGCGGCAACCAGACCAACAACAAGCCCGACCCGAAGAACGGCGGCACACAGAACACCAGCGGCGGCGGCAGCAGGAACACCCCTGCGTCCAGCAACGGGAAGCAGCCGACCGGCAACAGCAGCGGCCTCGGAACTCCGAAGAACCTCAACAAGAAGTCCCCCAACGCCAATCACGCGCCGGTCAACCCGACCCCGGCCCGGGCGACGCTGAACCCCGGCGGGACGCCCGGAACCCGGCCCTGGCGCCGCAACACCCCCGGCACGGGCACCCCCGGACCGAACCAGCCGGCGCCGAAGCCCCAGACCGGCAACACGCAGCCCCAGGACCCTGCGGCGAAGAGCATCAAGCAGCCCCGCCCCTGGAAGAACGGCGCCGCCCCCAAGAAGAACCAGCCCACCCCGGCATCGCAGACCCCGCCGCCCGTAGCCAGCGGCAAGACGCCCGTCAACCTCACCAAGAACGTCAAGGCACCGGCCAACCCCGTCAAGCCGGCCAACCCCATCAAGCCGGCCACCCAGCAGACCCCGGACGGCAAGCAGATCCCGCCGAAGCCGAAGACCGCCCCCACCCAGAAGAAGCAGCCGCTCCGCACCCAGACCGCCCGCGAGCACGGCTACCGCCACGGCCAGCACCTCGGGAAGGCCGCCGCCCAGGCCCAGGCCTACCGCGACGGCATCAAGGACGGAGTCCGCGGCCCCCTCGCCGCAGGCCGCCGTGAAGCCGCAGCCATGGACGCCGTCCACGCCCAGCGCACCGCACAGAAGGAGAAGTCGGTGACCCAGCCGCCCACCCAGCTCCCCGCCAACATCCCCACCTACACCGAGACGGACGGAAAGCCAGCCGCGATCCCCGTCGTCTCCCGGACCGGCAACACCGTGCACCTGCCGCCCGGCACGGAACGCAAGAGCATCAGCGCCGGCGAGATTCGCAACATGAAGCACTTCCAGGACCGGGTCGCCGCCGAGACGTACGGGATGCTGTGGCAGCTTGAGGACCTGAAGGCCAAGGAGGCCAAGCTCCAGGCGATCGGCCGCCGAGCCAAGAGCGTCGTCGACACCGAACGTGCCCGACGCACCGGCGCCAAGTCCGTTGCCATCGCAGCCAGGGCCAGCGAGCAGATCAGCAACCTCGAAGAGGCCATCAAGGAACTCACGCGGATCCTCGTCGACGCCGTCGAATCCGCGCAGGGCCTCAAGACCCGCACCGAGACCCGGTACGGGCTGCTGTACAAGGCCGTCGCGAACTCCGACGAGCAGGCCCCCGCGAACAACCTCGACTACTACGCCAGCAAGGGAGCCTGACATGAGCGCCCAGGGAAACCACGACTCCCTCCAGGCCGACTTGAAGGCCATCCACCAGGACCTCCTCGGCGTCGCGCAGGAACTCGCCGAGACGATGAAAGAGATCGGCGACCACGGCTCCCACTTCGTCGACTTCGCCAAGATGATCGCCGCGAAACGCGTCGACCGGAACACCGTCAGTGAGACCGAACAGGTCGCTGAGGGCCTCGGCAACGCCCAGTCCGAGATTCGCCAGAGCATCAGCTACATGAGCGACTCGTGCAAGGTCGTCCAGTCCGCCCTGCGACAGCTGAAGACCACCCACGACGGCGTCCAGGAAGCGTTCCAGCGCTCCCCGGTCGACCAGCGGGAACTCGCCCAGGTCGACCCCGACTGGATCACCCCCAACTAGCCACCCCGTCGACACTCCTGAAGGAGGGACCGTCGTGTCCGCCCCGAACACCGCCGCAGTCCGCAAGACCGCCAAGCCGACCATCGAACGCGCCATCGCCGCCGCCGGATCCCTCGCCCCCATCACCACAGGGATCACGATGCCGCTCCTCAACGACTCCGCATCGTTCCTCGCCCTCATCGGCTACGGCGGCGCGGCAGCCCTGGCCGGCGCCAACTACACCGGCCACCTCCCGGCCGACCTGTCCCAGCACCTGCCCACCGACATCCTCCGCGCCCAGCGCGTCCCCCTCGGCATCTCCACCCTCGTCACCGGCGTCACCATGGGCGTCACCTGGAAGGGCGGCTGGCAGGGCACCGACCTCCTCATGGCCGGCATCACCGACATGCCCACCCTCAAGGGCCTCGTGTCCCTCACCTGGTGGGCGGCCGTCGCCCACACCCCCTTCAAGCTCCGCAAGGTCCTCCTCTCCGGCAAGCGGACCACGACCAGCCGCAAGGCGCGCGCCGCCACAGCGAAGAAGACCACCGGCCCGCTCACCGCAGATCAGCGCGTCCGCAAAATGTGGGCCGCCCACATCTCCAACCCCGCGGGCACCAACCCGCGCCAGGAACTCGTGCTGCGCACCCACGGCCGCCACCGCTGGACCGGCACCATCACCGCCCCCACCCCGAACCCGGTCACCGTCACCCGGGAGACCATCTCCGCCGTCTACGAGAAGAACATCGAGTGGATCGACATCAAGGACGGTGCGCACGCCGGCGAGAAGCACATCACCGTGCACCTCGTCGCCCCCGCCGAACACGACCCGTCCACCCTCCCCGGCGCCTGGCGCAAGTACGTGGCCAAGCCCGGCGGCCTGATGCCCCACACCCACCTCGAAGACCACCAGCCCGACCCCAACACCGGCGGCGAAGTCGCCCGCATCGTCGCCGACGACAACTTCGACGGCGCCCTCACCGCCCCCGACCGCCGCGACCTCGTCGGCGCCCTCCGCATCAAGAACCCGCTCCTCGTCTCCTACGAGCCCCTCGACAACCCGCGCGAGGCCTACATCCGGCGCATGGACCGCAACCCCCTCGAGGACGGCGCCGAATTTCCCGGCATCGACGTCCTGCGCCCCAACAAGAACGGCTACGTCCGCCTCGGCCGTGCCGTCTCCGGCCACCCCATGCGCCTGCAGATCTTCGACCCCAAGCTCGGCGCGCAGCACATCATCGTCACCGGCGTCACAGGCTCCGGAAAGGGCGGCACCCTCCAGCTCATCGCCCTCGCCCACCACATCAACGGGTCCGCGATCATCTACGCCGACCCGAAGGGATCCTCCAACCCGACCGTCGCCAAGATGGCCGCCTACTCCGGCACCGGCGTCGACGGCGCCCTCGGGGCGCTCCGCATCTGGTTCCGCATCCTCATGCACCGCATCGACGAGTCCGCCCGCACCGAGACGAAGAACTTCGCCTCCACCCCCGAACGCCCGTGGGTCCCGCTCGTCATGGACGAAGCCAGCAAGCTCCTCGGTGAGAACGCCCCCTGCCGCGAGGAAGCCACCTTCATCATCAACGCCGGCGCCACCCTCGGACGCTCGATGGGCATGCCCGTCATCGGCGCCGACCAGCTCCTCCAGCTCAAGTCTTGGGGCGGAGACGCCGCGATCCGCGACAACATGTTCTACGGCGGCAGCCTCGTCCTCCACCGCGCCGACTCCATGCAGAAGCGCCTCGTCGACCTCCCCGACAACTTCGCCGGCTGCGACCCCTCCGACATCCCCGCCGCCTGGTCCGGCGAACGCGCCATGATCTTCGACGAGAGCGTGCCCGAGGACGACCCGACCCGCACGTTCGGCCTGAACTTCACTGCCAGCGCCGGCAGCGCCGCCGAGATGTGCCGCACCTGGCTCCTCGAGGACGCCCTCCCGTACGTCGACTTCAACCAGATCGCGCACCCCGCTGACTGGCCGCTCTGGGACGAGCGCCACGACCTGGCCGAACAGTCCGTCCTGCCCGGCGCCCAGACCGAGGACGAGGACGGCGTCTTCACCATCACCAGCGCGCCCGCGACACCGCGGCAGCCCGTCGTGAAGGCCGACCAGCGGGTCAAGAAGGTCCTCAGTGACAGCACCGACCCCGCCGACGGGTCCCCGATTCCCATGCACAAGGACGACATCGCCGCCTGCACCCAGCTCGAACAGAAGACGCTCGAGAACACCCTCACCAAGCTCAAGAAGGCCGGCGAGATCCACCAGCCCGACGACGCCCCCCGCGGCTTCTGGGCCATCGGCCCCAAGCCCACCGACACCGACCAGGAGCAGTAGGAGCCACGCTGGGGATGACGGGGAAGGCGCCTCAGACAAACCGCCGATCGTGCCCCACCATGAACATGCACCGGCCAGGAGGCGAGCAGCGTCCCCGCGCCCCTCACCTCCTGGCCGTGCCACCAACCGCTCGGGACCGGATACCACCCCCAGGTCCGCACCCCCGAGCCCGAGAGGCCCGACAGCGTCCCCCGCGCTGCCGGGCCTCCGTACATCCCGGGGAACAAACCCCCGAACATCACCGATCATCAACACCAGGCGCGGGGCCTCACAACCACACACTCAGCGGGAGCCCCACCGCCATGCCAGCCTCCAAACTCAAGCAGGACGAGACCCGACTCCGTCGTACCGAACTCCTCCGCCTCCGCAGGCAGGGCGTCCGGTACGACGACGAGCGCATCCTCGCCCTGGGCTACGCCAGCCCCAACGCTGCCCGCCGCGACCTCCACCGCGCCCTCGAAGCCCACCGCGACGCCGAAGCCGCCGAAGTCTCCATCTACCGGCAGCAGGAGAACGAGCGCCTCGACGACGAACTCGCCCGCCTCGCGAAGCTTGAGAAGGCCGTCCACGCCGTGCTCGACAGCCACCACATCATGGTCAACAACGGGCGGGTCATCCTCCACCCCGACACCAACCAGCCCATGGACGACGACGCACCCGTCCTCCAAGCCGTCGACCGCCTCGTGAAAATCGAAGACGCCCGACGCCGCAACGGAGAACGCCGCGCCAAACTCAACGGCCTCGACATGCCCGTCAGGACCGAGGTATCCGGACCCGACGGAGGCGCCGTCCCGCTCGGCACCGGCACCCTCGCCGAACTCGGCCAACTCATCGACATAGCCGGCGACACCACCCCGGCCAACGGGGGAGAGGCCGCCGGTGACAACAGCGACCAGTAACGCCCTCCTCGAGGACACGCTGCTCGCCCACTACCGCACCCTCCCCGCCGACGAGCGCCGCCGTGTCGCCACCCAAGCCAGCCCTGAACTGCGGCTCCGCCTTGCCTGGGTGGAACGCCAGATGGCCATGGACCGGTCCCCGGGCGCCCTGGCCGCCGTCCTCACCGAAGGCAGGGAGAAGCAGGCCCGCCACCTCGACATGATCGACGACGTGTTCATGCGGATCGCCGCAGGTGAACGCATGCAGGTGATGATCACGTGCCCTCCTCGTCACGGGAAGCAGGTCGCCGACTCAGAGCCGGTGCTGACTACCGAAGGGTGGAAGCGGCATGGCGATCTCCGTGTGGGCGATCACGTGTACGCGCCCACCGGGCAGCCGGTGCAGGTCGAATGGGTTTCGGCGCCGTCGGACGAGAAGATGCGCGTCACTTTCAGCGACGGCGAGTCCGTTCTGGTCCACCCCAACCACGAATGGACGGTGTACGACCGCAGTCCGCGCACCTGGAGAACTGTCGAAACCAGGTACCTGGCAACGCAGAAGCTCCACTCCGGGCCGCAGGGCCGGCGCGGAGGCCGTCACCGCTTCCAGCTCCCCGCGGTGGAGCCGCTGCAGAACCCCGACGCCGACCTGCCCATGGACCCCTACACGCTGGGGGTTTGGCTCGGTGACGGCACGACGGGCAAGGCCTCGTTCTGCGGAACGGAAGAGGACGTCAACCACATCGCGGCCCGCATCCCCTACGAACTGGGAGCACGCTGGATCCATCCCGACACCGGCGTCCACTACCAGTACATCAAGGGCATACGGCCCACTCTCCGAGCGGCCGGGGTAATGGACCGCAAGCACATCCCCGAGGGCTACCTCGTCGCCTCCGAGGCGCAGCGCCGCGACCTGCTGGCTGGCCTCGTCGACACGGACGGCTCCCTCGGCAGCGACGGCCGCATCCGGTTCGTCTCCGCGTCCGAGGAGCTCGCCCGCGGCGTCCGCGACCTGGCACGCACCCTCGGCTACCGGGCGAACCTTGCCTGGCGCGGCCCGGACACGCGCGAGCGGTCCATCTGGGGCGGGCACCCGCTGAATGGCGGCAGTTGCTGGGTCACGGACTGGACACCCCACGACGGGCTCCCCCAGGGCACGCTGCCCCGCAAGGCAATCAAGCACTCAGTGAAGACGAAACGGCGCATCGCAGTCGCGACGGTCGAGCCTGCCGCCCCGGAGCCGGGACGCTGCATACAGGTGGAGGGGAGCCTCTACCTTGTTGGCCGCGCTTTGATCCCCACCCATAACAGCCAGCGTGCCTCCCGGTGGGGGCCGCTCTGGTACCTGCGCCGGAACCCGACCGCACGCGTCATGATCGCCTCCTACGGCGCAGACCTCGCCGACGATCACGGACGCTGGGTCCGAGACCAGCTCCGCGACTACGCCCCCACGCTCGGCATCCGCCTGGACGAAGGCTCTCGAGCAGCGAACCGTTTCGACCTCCAGGCGCCCCCGAACTCCAGCGTCCGCGGCGGCATGGTCACCGCCGGCGTCGGAGGCAGCCTGACCGGCAAGGGCTTTTCGCTCGGCGTCATCGACGACCCCTTCAAGGGCTCCGACGACGCCAACAGCCCGGCCCAGCGTGAACGCGTGTGGAACTGGTACCAGTCCGTCTTCTACACGCGGCGGGCGCCCGGCGCGTCCATCATCCTGATCAACACGCGCTGGCACGAAGACGACCTGTCCGGGCGGATCCTCGCCACCGAGCCCGAGAACTGGACGCTCATCGACCTGCCCGCTCTCGCGCTCTCCGACGACGACCCGCTCGGGCGGCAGGTCGGCGAGGCGCTGTGGCCGGAGCAGTACGACGCCGAAGAGCTCGCCCGCACCCACAAGGCTGTCGGCGAACGCGTGTGGTGGGCCCTGTACCAGCAGCAGCCTCGACCCCTCGAGGGCGGCGTCTGGCAGTGGCCATGGATCGTCGACAACCGCGTCAACCCGGTCGCGTTCCGCGCCGTCGACCTCACCCGCGTCGTCGTCGCCCTCGACCCTGCCGGCGGCGACACTCCCGGCCACGACGAGTCCGGCATCGTCGCCGCGGGCCGCTCGAGCGACGGCCACTACTACGTCCTCGCCGACCGCACCGCGAAGCACAGCGCAGAAGCGCGCGGTCGTGAGACGTGCCTCCTCGCCCTGCAGCTCCACGCGGACGCGATCGTCGTGGAGACGAACTACGGCGGCGACATGGCCCGCCAGAACGTCATCCAGGCCTGGGCTGAGCTGGAGCGGCAGGGGGAGACGAAGGGCGCGGTGATGCCGCGGATCGTGGAGGTCACGGCGAAGAAGGGGAAGCGGCTGCGCGCCGAGCCGATCGCCCAGCTGTACGAGACGGGTCTGGTCCACCACACTGCGGAGTTCCCGAAGCTGGAGACGCAGATGGTGACGTGGCTGCCCGGCATGGACTCCCCGGACCGCATGGACGCCGCGGTGCACGCGCTGACTGAGCTCGCGGATCCGTCTGCTGCCAACACTGGAGTGACAACGTATGCGGACAGTCGACTCCGAGGACGGCGCTGATCCCAATTTGGGAATCTGTCAGATTGTGAATCTGTCACTGAAACTGGTGGCGTCACGGCCAAAGTGGAGACTCCACAAAACCAAATCCCTACAGTGGCAGTTAGTGGAGCAGCTTGCACAGTAAGTCCAGCTCCACAAACACGAGCGGCCCGACCTGGTTGGCCGGACCGCTCTGGGTGATGACGAGACCGTCGGGCTAGTGGCTGGCGATCCACTGGAGCAGGTCCAGGTGGTACTGGATCAGCGCAACCACCAGGGACCAGAAGGCCCAGTCCGGCGGTTCTTCGTCGGGGTACAGCGGGGTCATGAGAGATCCCCTTCATGTGATCGAAGGTCCGGCTGGCTGCCGGAGGGCGATGACTTCCGGCCCTCGAGGAGTCGGGAGTCCACGACCACATGTGCTGTAGGGACAGACGATAGGGCGTCCCACGGGCAACTCAGGCCCTAGCCGGGAAAGTTCAACCCCTACGAGGTAAACCTGCGACCGCTACGCACGATTCACTGGCGGGGGAAGCCCGGACCGTACTCACGTCTACCCTGATCACAGGCGCGGGGCCTGGAACTGACGGAGGGACGTCCGTGGGGCTCATCGCCGGTGCCCGCCGCCTCGTGATCGACGGCTGGTCGTGGCTCAACTACAAGCCCGTCTTCGCCGACGCAGACCGCGGCATGCCGAACCGGCGCGCGTTCCCCGAGGCCGCCGCCACCTGGGTTCCCGCGGACGACGAGCGGCGCCTGGCCGCGTACAAGGTGCTCGCCGGCTACGACAACAACCAGGCCGCCGAACTCGCGGCGGTAGTCGACGGGCCGGGCGCGCGGGAGCGCCGCGAGTTCGGCGACCCCGCCATGTTCATCGAGACGGTCATGGCGCACGTCCTGGGCCGGGAGCAGCACATCGCCGTCCCGGGCGCCGAGGACGACAGCGGCGACACAGGGGACGCCGAGGCCGCGATGGCTGCGCGAGTGCAGGAGCTGCTGCAGAAGTGGGCGGAGACCGAGCTCCTGGCGATGCGGGTGCAGCAGACCGAGCGGAAGGCCGTCTCCCTGGGGGACGGCGTGTACCGGCTCGCCTGGGACCCGGCGAAGAAGCGCGCGACGGTCCGGGCGATGGATCCGGGCTTCTACTTCCCCGTCCTACCCGAGGACGGCGACGGCGAGTTCCCCGACTGCGTGCACTTCGCGTGGGATCTGCCGGAGGACCCGAAGCGGGGTCTCAAGCCGCGGTTGCGCAGGATCACGTACGAGCTCGCCCCGATCGGCCCGGCCACCGCCGCAGGCGTCGACGGCGCCGGCCGGGCGGTCCGCGCCCCCGTCACGGTGGAGGACGGCGGCGGGGCGCTGCAGCCCGTCCTCGGGCCCGGCGACACCGTCGACGAGACGACCGGCACGGTGACCCGCATGTACCCGTGGAACGAGCAGCCGTCCACGGTCACCTGCTACCTCACCGACGCCACCTGGGACCTCGGAGACCTGAAGGGCCCCGTCGACGTCGACGACCTCCCCATGTCCAAGGCGCAGTTCGCGACCCGCTCCGACGGCGAAGTCCTCGACCGGCTCGACCTGCTGCTGGACTTCATCCCGGTCGTCCACGTCCCCAACACCGTCCCGGCGGCCGAAGAGCACTGGGGGCAGAGCAGCCTGGCCAAGGTCCTGCAAGTCTTCGACGAGCTGCAGGGCGCCGACACTGACGCCGCCCGCGCCTCCGCCACCACCGGCCTCCCGATGATCGGCATCTCCGGCGCCAGCGTCGGCCGCGAGGCGTACAGCGTCGGCCCCGGCGCCGTGTTCACGCTCGGGGAGAACGGCAAGCTCATCACCGTCGACACCAGCCCGGCGCTGCGGGAGATGCGCGACCACGTCCACGACCTCACCGACCGCGCCTCCACCAACGCGCGCCTCCCCGCGGTCACCCTCGGGACCCTCGACCCGTCGAAGGTCCCGAGTGGGTACGCGATGGAGCTCACCCTCGGACCGCTCGACGCGCTCGTCTCCTCCATGCGCCTCGCCCGCGCCCACAAGTACGCGCTCCTCCTGAAGTTCGTGCAGCGCCTCCACCTCGCCGGCCAGCACCCCGACTGGGCCGGAATCCGCGTGCAGGCCGCCCAGTACGTGTTCGGCCCGTACACGCCCACCGACAAGGCCGCGATCCTCGAGCAGGTCGCCACCGGAGTCGACAAGGGCGTCCTCTCCCTGGAGACCGCCATCAAGATGCTGATGGAGGCCGGGTTCCCGATCGAGGACGCCGCCGACGAGATCGAACGCATCCAGTCGCGGTCCTTCGAGAAGGCCCGCGCGCTCGCCGACGCCCTCGGTAACCCGGAAGCCGTCGCCGACTACCTGGGTCTCGAGGCGCCGCCAGAGCCCGAGGTGCCGCAGGTCGTCCTGCCCGCTCCGACGCCCGAACTCCCGGCCCCGGACGAAGGCAGCGGGGGAGTGGGGGGAACAGATGCGTGATCCTGTGCTGAACTTGGATCTAGGCGCGGGGCCTGACACAGTCCAGGGAGGACTTGCACAGATGCGTCGCCCCACGCAGCACCACACCCGCCGCCACACTGCGAGCGCTTGGGCCCACCCGTACACCGGAGTGGCCGCGCTCGGCACGCTCTACGCCGACGGCGGCGACGAGCAGCAGCCTCCCGTCCCGGCCCCGCCCAAGCCCGCCCCGCCCGCAGCGCCGTCCCCGACGTTCACGCAGGAGGACCTCGAGCGGATCGCCGCGAAGGAGAAGGCCCAGGGCCAACGCGCCGGCGCCCGCCAGGCCCTCGACGAGTTCGCTGCCGAGCACGGCTTCACCACGGTCGACGACGCGAAGGCGTTCATCGCCGCCGCCCGCAAGGCGCAGCAGGACGCCCTGTCCGAGGAAGAGAAGCGGCGCCAGGAGCTGGAGAAGCGCGAGCAGGACCTCGCGGCCAGGGAAGCCGCCGCGATCGCCCGTGAGCGGGCCGCCGCCCGCCGTGCGGTCCTCGTCGGGCTCGGCGCGACCGGCGACGACCTCGAGGACGCGGCCGCCCTCCTGCGCGTTGCGGATGACGCTGACGAGCAGGCCGTCGCCGACGCCGCTGAGAAGCTGAAGGAGCGCCGCCCCGAGCTGTTCGGCGTCAAGCCTCAGACGCCGCCGTCGCAGCTGCCCCCGGCGCCGGGCAGCGCCCCCGCCGGCGGCAGCCCCGCCCGTCAGCCTGCCTCGAAGGAAGATGCGTGGGCCCGCGCCCGCGCTCGCGCCGTGAAGATGGGCCACGCCAAGCCCGACGCCGCCTAACCAGCAGCGGCCCACAGACCGAGGGACCACGCCCTCCCGCACCACCCCGTGGACGACACCACACGGTGTCCGCACACCCCATGTGCCATCCCCACGGGAGGAGAGTCGGCGTGGACATCCAGCCGATCACCACCACGGAGACCCTGACCGCAGACCGCCGCTGGCTGCTGTCCCTGCACGGCTCCGACATGAACAAGACCGTCACCCTGGACCTCAGCAAGTTCACGTCCGGGACCCACTACGTCGCCGCCGCGAACGGGCTCCCCAACCGGCTCAAGTCCGGCCTGCCCCTCGGCAAGATCACCGCCTCGGGCCTGTACGCCCCGTACACGTCCGGCGCCACCGACGGCACCCAGACCCTCGCCGGCGTCCTCGACACCGAGACCGCGTTCAACACCGGCAGCACCAAGGCCGGCGCCGCGCTCCGCGTCCACGGCGACGTCGACACCGCCAAGCTCCCCATCGCGCTCACGGTCCCCGCGGCCGCGAACCGCACCGACCAGATCCGCTTCAACTGAGAAGGGCTGACTGATCATGCTTGAGGCCCTGCTCAGGGACATCACCCCGACCGACATCATCGCCTTCGCGCGCGCCGTACAGTCCCCCGCGGACTACACGCTCACCGCGAACGTCATGCCGGAACGCCAGATCAACGGCGTCAAGTTCAAGACCCGCCGCACCAGCCGCCGGGTCAACGCGGCGAAGTACCGCGCCTACGACGCGCAGACCCCGATCGCGTCCCGCGAGGTCAAGCGGATCGAGACCGAGGGCCAGCTGCCCCCGCTCGGTCAGAAGTTCCTCGTCGGCGAGCTGGAGACGATCCTCCTCGCGGCCCGCCGCGGCGCCGACGCGAGCGAGCTCGTCGAGATGCTCTACGACGACACCGCCGCGCACACGCTCTCCATCCGCTCCCGGCTTGAGCTCGCCGTCGGCGACCTCCTGACGGACGGCAAGTTCACCCTCGCCGGCGAGAACGGCCTCACCGTCGAGTACGACGCGCAGGTGCCGTCGGCGAACATGCCGACCGCCTCTGTCGCATGGACCGACCCGACCGCCGACGCCATCGCCGACGAGCTGGCGTGGCTCGAGGTCCTGCGCGCCTCCGGCGCCCCCATGCCGGAGAAGGTCGTCACCTCCTACAAGGCGCGCGCTCTCCTCGCCGGGAACGACGCCTACCGGGCCGCGTTCTACGGCTCCGTGTCGCCGTCCACGACCCCGACCGCCACGCTCGCGCCGGACCAGGTCAACGTCGTCCGGGCCCGCTACAACCTGCCGCCGATCGAGATCTACGACGTGCAGATCCCCAAGGACGACGGCACGATGGTCCGCCCGATCCCCGAGGACCGGTGGGTCATGGTTCCGCCGAACCGCACCACGTGGGGTGAGACGCAGTACGGCATCACCGCCGAGTCGATCGCCCTCACCACCGGCGACAACCCGGCCATCGAGCTGGAGGAGGCGCCGGGCATCATCGTCACCCACGGCTGGCAGGACGACCCGGTCCAGGTGTGGACGAAGGGCGCCGCCGTCGCGATGCCGGTGCTGTACGTGCCGGACATCCACATCACCGCGAAGGTGTTCTGACCATGGCCCGCCTGGTCACCGACACGTTCGTGAAGGACCCGCAGACGCGCCTCATGGTGCACCTGCGGGCCGGTGAAGAGCCTGCCCCCGAACTGGCGGCGCTCGTGAAGAACCCGGACGTCTGGGAGGACGGCAAGGCCCCGGCCGCCGCATCGTCCGAAGAGTCCGACAAGCCGGCCGCGAAGCGCGCGGCCAAGAAGCCGGCCACCGGCCGGGCCGCCGCTGACGAGGGCACCAGCGGCACCTAGTGCGCGTGCGGGCCCGACCCCGGGGGGGGGGCCGGCCCCGCCGCGGGGCCCCGCGG
>NZ_JBHYTK010000012.1:26130-45890 GCF_042749255.1 Streptomyces sp. NPDC059524
GCGCCCCCCCCCCCGCCCCCCCGCGCCCCCGCCCCCGGCGGGGGGGGGGGCGCGGGGGGGGGGGGGGGGGGGGGCGCGGGGGGGGGGGGGGCCCCCCCCCCGCCCCCCCCCCCCCCCCACCCCGCCCCTTCCCGACCTCACCCCTCTGGAGGCCCGTCGTGGACACAGCCGTACGCGCCTGGCTCCTCGCCCAACTCGGCACCACCACCAACATCCCGGACCTCGAGACCCGCTACACCCGGCTCGGCACCGCCCGCGCCGTCGCCCTCGAAGTCCTCCGTGAACGCCTCGCCGCCCTCCTCGCCCAGCCGGCCACCATCAACGTGTCCAGCGTCGTCAGCGTCGGCACCGCCGAGAACATCAAGGCGTACGAACGACAGATCGCCCTCCTCGAGGACGGCCAGCCACCCGCGCCGGACGACCCGGACGACGGCACCGACGGCGGACCCGGGCAGATGGGGCTCATGTACCTCGTCGAACGGCCCCGACGATGAGCACCCCCGTCCGCCGCGGCCGCACCCTCCGCTCGAGACTGCTCTCCTTCATCACCGGGGCCGTCGACAAGGTGCGGGCCGCGTGGTCGATCCTCACCACCGCCCAGACACGCCTCCTCAACGCCCTCGCGATGATCCGGCCAGGCCGCGGCTCCGCCACCCGACTCCGTGCCGCGATCGCCGTGTTCAACACGAGCCTGGGCGCGTTCGACCGGGCGACGCGCGCGTTCATCGAACGGTGGGCCGCCACCGACCTCCCCCTCATCTACCGCGAAGGCGCCCACACCCTCCTGGAGAACGCCGACCGGCCCCTGTCCCGCTTCACCTGGACAACCGGGCATCAGGCCCACATCACCGCCCTGTCCGCGCAGTACTACGCCGACCTCACCGCCCGCCTCCAGGAAGCCCTGCAGCGGGCCCGACGGTTCCTGCGAGCCGCGCAGGACGCCGCCCGCGCCCGAACGGGCCGCTTCGACACCGCGCTCCTGCGCCGCGAGCACCCCCTCGACACCATCACGTACGCCAACAACTCCCGGCACCCGGTCGACGCGTGGGCTCGCGCCGCGATCACCTGGCAGGCCGTCACCACCGCCAACACCGGCGCCGCCCGCACCGCGCTGGACGACCTAGGCGTCAACTACCTCGAAGTCCGCGACGGCCCGGACTGTGGGTGGGAGACGCACGACTCGCCCGATCGAGCCAACCGCACGCTGCGCACCGTGCAGGACGCCCTCGCCCACCCCAACAGCCATCCGCACTGCGTGCGGGAATTCCTGCCGCGCATGGACCTCATCGGCCGCGACGACATCCTCTCCGGGACCGCCCTATGACCGACCCCATCGCCCTCACCGTCCACAACGGCCGCGGCCGGCTCCCCGCCTGGCGCCGTGAACTGATCGCCGCCTGGCTGACCGCCAACGGCATCACCCCGAACGACGTCCACGCCGACTCCCCGATCACCGTCCTCACGGTGCCGTACAACGACGGCTCCGACGAGGGCCCGTGGCTCATCAAGGTCATCGCCTTCACGCAGCTCTTCGTCAACACGGAGGGCCGCAAGGAGTGGAACTTCCTGACGCGTGAGCCCGTGACGTTCCAGCGCACCGTGCCCCTCCGCACGCCCTTCCCGCCCCCGCACCCCGGCGACGAAGGAGACCGAGATGGCCAAGAGCCGGAAGTCCCGCCTGTCGAAGAAGGCCAACGCCCGCAGGAACACGAAGGCGGGCCGCAAGCGCATGGCGGCCAAGCAGTTCGCCCTGCCGAAGCAGAAGAAGTACAGGATCGACGATCTCCCGCACGCGAGGAACGCCCTCGCGAGGGTGTCGGCTCACGGATCGCCGGCGCAGAAGAAGGCAGTGAGGAAGGCCGTGGTGCGCAAGTACCCCAGCCTGAAGAGGAAGAAGTAGCCCCGTGACCGAAGCCCCCACGGAGCCGCAGGCGCGCGGCGTCCACATCGACGCGCAGCCCGGCCGCGCCACCATCACCATCGACGGCACCCCACTCACGGCTGTCACCGGCTACGTCCTCGAGCACTCCGTCTCCGACTCCCTGCCCACCCTCATCGTTCACACTCGGCAGCCCGACGACACCGTCTTCGACGGCCTCGCCCGTGTCGCCGTAGGTATCCCGCAGACGCCCGGGCAGATCGTCCGCGAGTTCCTCGCCGGCGTCGACCCGAAGCTCCTGGATCAGGAGGCTTTGAACCGGGCCGACTACGGCGGCGAAGGCGCCACCGCACGGGCGATGCTCGCCACGCTCACCGAGTGGGCCCACGGCGGAGGTGACGCCTGATGGCCGGCCTCGACCTGTCCGGACTCGTCCCGATCGTCGAAGACCTCCTGCTGCAGGACGTCGTACGCATTGCCCTGCCCGCCAGCGGTGAGCCCGAACTAGACCCCGCAACAGGCCTGTACACGCACCCAGTGGGCGACATCGTGTACGAGGGCAAGGGGGCGGTGCAGTCCGCGTACACCGCCGACGTCACCGCGTCCACACCGAACACGAACCTTCCCTGGGTCGCCGAGACCCGGTCGCGGTACCGGATGTTCACGCCGCTGTCCGTGCCGATCGCGGAGAAGGACACCATCGTCACCGTCGTCCAGGTCCACGCCGGCGGCGATGTGACGCTCCTCGGCCGTCAGTGGCGGGTCCAGGACCCGTCCATCGGCGGCACCCTCGGTGTCGTCCGCATCACCATGCTCGACCAGATCGCAGGGCAGGTCGCCTGATGGACCTGGAGGACCTCGCGGACCGCCTGGAGCGTGCCGCCAGCCGAGTCGGGGACGAGATCGACCGGACCGTGCACCAGCAGGCGCGCCTGGGCCGCGCTCTGATCCGGGAGCGGGCGTCCGGCCGACCCGGGCCGAACATCATCACCGGCCAGTACGTGGCGTCCTGGCGAATCCAGTCGTTCCCGGTGCCGGACGGCGGCGGCGCCGTCATCGGCACCCACGCCCCCCAAGGCCGCCGCCTCGAGTTCGGGTTCTACGACATGACCGACAGCATCGGCCGGCACTTCTACCAGGTGCCCCGCCCGCACGTGGGCCCGGCGGCGAACGAACTGTCGGGGGAGATGGAGTCCGCGTTCAAGGACGCCTGCGACCGGATCTTCAGGAGCTGACCGTGATCGAACGCCGCCTCGTGACCGCGGGCCTGAAGGCGCTGCTTGCCGACCTGACCGGCCGTCCCGTGGGTGTGCGCACCGTGCCCCTCGACGCCGCGGGGAAGCCGGTGCCACCGCCGTACACGCTGCTGTACCCGCTCGACCACATCGTCGACGACGCGACGCTCGCCGACCGGCACACGACCGCCATGTCCGAGTACCAGGCGACGTTCGTGTCTGGACCCCTGCCCGGCATCCCGGACTCGCGGGGCGGTGACGAACAGGCGCAGTGGTTGGCCGACCGCGGCCGCAAGGTCATCGCACGCCCCGCCGACGGCAGCCCCGGCTACCTGCACCCCCTGACGATTCCCGGCGTGAATTGCTGGCGGCGGGAGGCGATCGAGGCGGGGGGAACGTCCGAGGCGAACGATGCCATCATCACGAGTGTGATCCGTTTCAGGCTGTACCTGGAACAGGGCGTCTGACAGGCGCCGTTCGCACGAACCGCACCGCGGCGGGACCCCACGCGGACGCCACCCGAGAGGTGGCCGCCACACACCACCCGTGTAGCAGGGGCCCACCGCGCCGGCCCCGTCCGTAAGGGGCCATTTCATGAGGTTCAACCGCAAGGGCATCACCAAGGTTCACTACCTTCCGACGATCGCGTCGCCGGCACTGCTGCCGACCACCGCCGAGATCACCGCGGGCACCGACTACACCCAGCAGATCAACGCCATCGAAGGCTGGTCGCTGGAGAACTCCCCGATCGAGACGCCGGACATGGCGTCCACGTTCGTGTCGAAGATCGGCGGCGACGACAGCGCCGCGGACTCCTCCCTGACGTTCTACGAGGACTCCGCCCTCGACGACATCGAGACCGACCTCGCCAAGGGCACCAGCGGATACATCGTCATCTTCTCCAAGGGCAAGGCGCCGTCCGCGAAGGGCATGGACGTCTTCCCGGTCACCGTGGTCAGCAACTCGAAGGCGTACACCGCCGACAACGAGGCCGCGAAGATCACCGTCCAGTTCACGATCACCGCCCGGCCCGTGTTCAACCAGACCGTGCCCTCCACCTGATCCCTTCCCCCCTTTAGCCCCCGGCCGGGCCCCGGTGTGTCACGGGAAGGGCGCCGATGGTGCCCGGCCGGGCCTTCCCGTAGGAGAACCCCCGATGAGCAACTGGGACGCGCTCAAGAAGCGCCTGGACGGCCTGCAGCGGCCGACCACCACCTTCACCATCTGCCAGGACCCCGAGGCCCGGCAGCGCCTGTACGAGGCCAAGGCCGGGCTGCGTGCCGCCGAGACTACGCTCGCCGGCGTACCCGACGACGACGAGGCGGGCCAGGCCGTCGCGCAGACGCGTGTGGAAGTCGCCACCATGGAACGGGACGCCGCGCAGAAGGCGTTCGACAAGGTCGCCATCGTCCTCACCTTCGAAGCCCTGGAGCGTAAGAGGTTCGAGGACCTCCTCAAGGCCCACCCGCCCGAGGAACTCGACGAAGCCGACGGCGCGGACTTCGCCATGGAGTCGTTCGGGCCCGCCCTGATCGAGGCCGCGTCCAAGGACGGCATCCCCGCTGACTACGCCCGCCACCTCCTTGACACCTGGTCCCCGGCCGACGCGCAGGCCCTGTTCACCGCCGCCTGGTCCGTCCAGCACACCGAGCGTGCCGACCTGGGAAAAGGCTGACCACCGATGACCGCTTCCGTGCCGAGATGGACCTGTGCCGCCAGTACCAGATCCCGCACAGCCAGCTCCGCGGGCACGGCGACGGCACCTGGACCGACCTCGACCGGCGCAAGGCCCTCGCCCACGAGGCGTACCTCAAGCAGATCTGCCCGTCCTGCGGCACCCGCGCCGACGAGTGGGACGAGCAGGCCGGCGGTGCCGAGGACGCCTACACGGCCATCACGCATCGCTGCATCGGCTGCCAGCTCATCGCCGACAAGCAGAAGACCGTCCCCGAAGGCGCCGACGGCAACGGCGTCAAGGTCCTCCTCATCCCCACGTCCGTCCACGCCGCCCTCGAACTGACCCGCCCCGCCCACTGACAGGAAGGAGCCCGCCGCATGTCCGCCCAGTGGAACATCTCCGTGCGACTCACCGGCGAGGGCTCCGGCCTGTCCCGCACCCTGAAGTCGCTCTCCCGCGACGCCCGCGCCGCCTCCCGTGACATCAACGCCCTGAACCGGGACATCCGGCAGCTCCGCGACGAGGCTCGCCGCGACATCCGCCTCAAGGTCACCGTCGACGGCCAGCACCTGCGCCGCCAGGTCCGCGACGCCATTCGCGAGGCCTCCGCCGGAAACCGACTCGAGATCCCGCTGCACGTGGACTCGCGGGGGCTGCGATCCGAGGTACGCCGCGCGCTCGCCGGCGCCGGGGGCCGCGGCGTCAACGTGCGGCTGCGCGTCGACCGGGCCCGGCTGCGGTCCGAGGTGCGGGCCGCGATCCGGGAGGCGACCGCAGGGCAGCGCATCCGCATCCCCATCGGCCTACGCGACCCCAGCGCGCTGCGGCGCGATGTGGACCGTGCGGTGCGCGCCGCATCCCGCGGCCAGACCATCCGTGTACGGATCACCGGCGACAACAACACCCCCACGCCGACACCGACTCCGACACCCACGCCTACTCCGGCGCCGGCGAGCAGCAGTTCGGACAGCAGCGGCTTCAGCAAAAAGGACATGCTCCTCCTCGCGCAGGCGCTCGGGCCGGTCGTCGGACTCACCGCGCAGCTCACCGCCGGATTCCTCGCGGGCACGGCCGGGGCCACCGCCTTCGGGATCGCAGTCGCCGGTCAGGCCGCCGCCATGTCCAAGGCCACCCAGGCGGAGACCGCCTACAACGACGCGGTCGCCGAATACGGGGCCGGCTCCAAGCAGGCCGTGCAGGCGCAGGCCGTCTATCAGAAGGCTCTGGCGAAGCTGCCGCCCGCCACGAGGAAGGCGGCTGCCGAGTTCTCCGTCCTCAAGGAGGAGTACAAGGGCTGGTCCGATTCCCTGTCCGGCGCCACGATGCAGCCGGTCATCCACAGCATGCAGCTCACCCGCGCGCTGCTGCCCAAGCTCACCCCGATGGTGACCGGCGCGGCCGGCGCCTTCGATCGGCTGGTGACGGTCGCCGGAGGAGCGTTCGCCACCCCGGGTTTCGACCGGCTGATGAACAAGCTGGCCAATGCGTCGACCGGCGCGCTGAACCGTCTGGTCACCGACATCGTGAAGCTCGCCGACGCCGACTCGAACTTCGGCGGCGGGGCGCTACAGGAGTTCATGGCGTACGCGCGCGCCAACGGTCCGCTCGCCGCCGAGACCCTCCGCAATCTGGGCGCCGCCCTCGTGCACATTCTTGCGGCCACCGCCGACACTGGTGTGTCGCTGCTGAAGGTCGCCAACGCTCTCGCGCAGATCGTCAACGCCGTCCCCCAGGGCGCCCTGACGACCATCATCGGCCTCGCTACCGCACTCAAGCTCGTGGCCCTGTCCAGCGCCGCCATGAAGGGCCTGGGAACGGCAGCGGTCGGTATGCGTACGGCGGCTACGTCGATGTCGAAGATGCAGAAGGTCGGCGCCGGCCTCGGCGTGCTGGGTGTTGCTGCGATCGCCCTTGATCACTTTGCGGAGAAGGCCCGCGGTGTTCCCCCGGACGTCGACCGGCTGACCACGAGCCTCAAGGAACTGTCCGACACCGGCAAGTTCACCGGCCAGCTGAAGACGACGTTCGGTGACATCGACGGAATGGTCGCCCGTTACAAGAAGCTACAGAAGGCTTCGAAGGAGACGAAGGAAGCCCAGGAGGGAGTCTTCGGGTTCCGCATCCCTGGACTGGACGATGCTGCCGACTGGATCGCATCCAAGGCCGACGACATCACCAAAGGCAAGGACTCCCTGAGGTCGCTCAGCGACGAGTTCGACTCCGTCGACAAGTCCCTCGCGAAGATGGTGGCGTCCGGCAACGCCAAGGAAGCCGCAGCCGGCTTCGACATCGTCAAGAAGGCCCTGATGAAGGAGGGCTTCTCCTCCAAGGAGATCGACAAGGCCTTCGGCGACTACCGCAACGGCCTCGACGACCTGAAGGTCGAGCAGGAGATCGCAGCCCGTGGCATGGGCGTCTTCGGCGAGCAGGCACTGGCCACCTCGGCGAAGCTGGAACAGCAGAAGGCGTCCGCGGACGGTCTCCGCCAGAGCATCATCGCCCTCAACGAAACCAACCGCAGCGCATACGACGCACAGATCGGCTTCGAGGCGTCGGTCGACGCCCTCTCTGAGGCGTTCAAGAAGAACGGCGCCACACTCGACCTCAACACTGAGTCCGGCCGAGCCAACGGGCAGGCCATGTCCGCGGCCGCGAAGGCCCACGACGAGATGCTCGCCTCCGGCCTAGCGGCGGGTGAGTCACTCGGCTCGATGACGTCAAAGTCCGACACGCTGCGCGCCAAGATGCTCAGCCTCGCCGAATCCACTGGCATGAGCGCCAAGGAGGCACGCGAGTACGTCAACACCCTGCTCGGTGTTCCGGGCGACATCAAGACCGCCATCAGGGTGGAACGCGAGCAGGCCATCGCCGGGCTCCTCGACGTCCAAAACGCGATCAGCAAGACGCCCGGCGCGAAGAGCATCAAGGTCGACACCCTGAACGCGGCCGCCATCCAGGCGCTCGAGGCCGTCGGCTTGAAGACGCGGCAACTGCCCGACGGCCGCACCGAGGTCTATACGGCCAACGGGCAGGCCCTCGGGTCGATCAACGCGGTGCGGAACGCGCTGGCCAACCTCAACGGGATGTCGGCGACGACGTACACCAACCACGTCATCCGTACGCAGTACGTGTACATGGGCAAGAAGCAGCCTGGCCCGTACGCGGACGGCTTCCAGTTCAAGCCGGAGGCGAACGGCGGCGTCGTCGACTACTTCGCCGAAGGCGGCATGCGGAACCCCGGCGGGGAGCGGCACGTCGCGCAGATCGCCCCGGCCGGCTCGTGGCGGGTGTGGGCCGAGCCCGAGACCGGCGGCGAGGCGTACATTCCGCTGTCCCGCTCGAAGCTGCCGCGCTCGCGCCGGATCCTCGAGGAGACCTACCGCCGCCTGGGCGGGGCTCCTGGCTCGCTCCAGTGGAACGCCAACGGGTCCATCACCGACTGGCGGTACGACCCGAACACCGGGTCCCTGTACTCCGCCTCCGACGTCGGCAACGCGGGCAACAGGACGAAGAAGGTGAAGACCAAGGTCAAGGGGAAGTGGCAGACCAAGGAGGTCGAGTACTTCGACATCGGCGCGGTCGAGAAGAAGCTGAAGAGCGCGGCGAAGGCCACCACTGCCTGGAACAAGGACCTGGAGAAGGTCGCCGACCGAGTCGGTGGCGACGTCGCCGAAGCCCTCGCCTCCATGGGCAAGGAGGGCATGAAGCTCGCCGACAAGATGGCCAACGGGTCGACGAAGTACATCAACGACATGGCGAAGGCGCTGCGCGACCTGCAGAAGACCGCCAAGGCGTCCCTCACCGACTACACACGCCAGCTCGGCACCGCGAACAAGCTCAACCAGGAGTTCTCCAACAACCTGGCCACCCTCGCCGCGCGCGGCTACGGCGACCTGGCCAAGCAACTCGCAGCCCAGAACGACGAGGCCGCCCAGCAGCTCGCCGCCGCCGCGGTGAAGGACAACAAGAAGGCATCGTCGGCGAACAGTGCGGCGAAGACCGCGAACAACGCGCTCACCGGCGACCAGGTCGAAGACCTCGTCCAGATCATCGCCGCGATCAGCAAGTCGACGACCGGCATCCACGAAGTCGCCGACAAGACCGGACTGGGCGAGGACGTCATCATCGACATCGCGACCAAGGCATCCCGGCAGATCAGCGCGAGCCTCGGCGACCGGTCGAAGCGGTTCATGGCCGACCTGGCGCGCGCCCGGGCGGGCATGGCGTACGCCAACGGCGGCATCCGCGGCGCAGGCCTGCACGCCGGGATCTACGCCACCAAGGCGGGCGCAGTGACGTTCGCGGAGCCGGCCACCGGGGGAGAGGCGTACATCCCGCTCGGCGCCAACAAGCGCACCTCCGCCACCAACGTCCTCGGCGACGTCGCCGGACGGTTCGGACTCGGACTCACCGACGCCCGCGCCGGCCGCGTCGTCATCGTCCGCGAACAGGGCCCCCTCGTCGGCAACCAGACCTGGCACGTCACCAGCGGCGGGAATGCGGCGGACACGGCCCGCCGGATCGACGCCGACAACGCCTACCAGCTGCGGCGCCTGGCGCGCGGCGGAGTCGGAGCCCGCGGATGACCACCCCTACCCCGCTCGTCGACTTCCAGCACCAGCTCGGTGACGTCCTCATCGGCGCCGGCACCGTCGTGCAGGTCCGTGCGCTCGAGGGCCTCGGCAAGCCCGAGTCCCGCACCGCGGACGTGGAGCCGCCCGGCGAGGACGGGCTGTGGCTCGGCGCCGACTACTACGACGGCCGCAGACTGCGCATCGACGCCGCGATCACCAAGGCCGCCGTCCCAGCCGCAGTCCTCGACGCGGCGGCCGCCCTGCAGGACCTCGCCGACACGGCCGGAGTACGGGGGCAGGGCGGCACGACCATGAACCTGCGCCTGAAGTTCCCCGGCCGACCCACCCGCGTGGTCCGCGGCCGGCTCCGCAAGCTCGAGCTGGACACCGCCACTTTGATCCACGGGCACGGGCCGGTCGACATCGAGTTCCAGGCGCAGGACCACCTGTACTACGACGACCTGCCCCAGTCGACGTCGATGCCGCTCGGCTCCCTGACCGAGGGCGGCATGACGTTCCCGCTGCAGTTCCCGTTCACGATCGCCGGAGACCCCTCCGCGGTCGGCCGGCCCGGCTTCCTCGACGTGACGGGCACCGCCCCGACGTGGCCGGTGATCCGCGTGAACGGGCCGTGCGCCAACCCGACGATCACCCACGTCACCTCCGGCCGCGCCCTCACCGTGACGACGACGCTCGCCGTGGGGGAGTGGGTGGAGATCGACACCCGGCCCGGCTGGCGGACCGTCCTGCGGGAGAACGGCGGATCCGTCCCCCTCACGGGCCGCATCGACGAGTTCACGCTCACGCCGGGCATCAACGAGGTCCGCTGGCAGGCGACCGACAACACGCTCACGTCCACGCTGGCCGTCACCTGGTGGCCCGCCTACAAGGCCCTCTGAAGGAGAACCACCGATGGCTCTGGTGACCACCCCGCTCGCGGTGACCGGCGGCGAGCACACCGCGCAGCAACTGCGCATGATGCTCCGCGACCTCGCCCAGACGAACCAGGGCGTCACCGCAGGCACGCACCTGAAGGCGACCGCCCTGTCGACGCCCGGCGGCGCCGTCCAGATCAGCGACGGCTCCGCCACGATCAATGGGAAGGCCAGCCCCACACAGGGCTCGTACAACGCCTACAACATCGGTTCTCACCAGGTGCCGATCACTGCGACGGGCGGCACACCGCGCTCCGACATGGTGATCCTCCGCGTCCAGGACCCGGAGCATGAGGGCTCCCGAGACCCGTCGGACTGCGTGTTCTTCGACGTCGTCTCCAACGTGTCCTCGAGCGCAACGACGGTGCCGTCCGGGTACTCCGCGATCCCGATCTGCCGCGTCGACATCCCCGCGTCCACGGGCACCATCACGAACGCCATGATCAAGGACCTGCGGCAGGTCACGAACCCCCGTCGGGTCCGGATCCAGGATCCGTACTACGCCGCCGACCCGTACGTGTTCATCAACGGCACCTCGGAGACCTGGAAGACGTTCCCCAACCTCGTCATGAAGCAGATAGCGATCCCGGCGTGGGCCGCGAAAATGCAGGTCGCATTCACCATCAGCGGGCTCCGGCTGGCCACAGGAAACGTCTGGGGCAACTTCCGTTTCATGCTCGGCACCATCGAGGCAGCCCAGTACGTCGGAATCGACGACAACCAGGGCGCCGCAGCCCGCCGAAACACAGTGCAGATGATCGAGACGATCGACCTGACCACGACGGCCGGAGCGGCGATACGCGGCACTACGCAACCGTTCTACTCGCGGATGCGGACCCGCTCCTCCAACGCCGGGGACATCGGCGTCGACGCGACAACCACGTTCAACATCGACTACGAGTTCCTTGAGGGACCGCTGTAGTGGCCCGCTGGCGCTACTTTACCCAGCACGCCCTGACGGGGGAGATCCTGCACCCGTCGCTGCCGCTCGCCGACGTGCAGTTCGGCAACGAGCTGAACGGGCCGGGCGAGTTCCAGGGCACCCTCGCCCCCCGCTGGGCCAAGGCCAACACCGCGGCGCTCGAGCCCGGCATCGCGCTCATCTACGCGGAAGCCGACGGGATCCTGCGCTGGGGCGGACTCATCTGGGACACCACCCCCCAGGACGGAGAGTTCCCGGTCGAGGCTGCCGGCTGGTCGTCGTACCTGACGAAACGCCACGACGTCGACGGCGAGCTCGGCGGCCGCGGCCCGTACGTGTACACCGACCCGTGCACCGTCATCCGGCACCTGTGGGCGTACGCGCAGGAGAAGGCCGACGGTGACCTCGGCGTGGTCGTCGACGCGACGAACTCGAACGCCAAGGTCGGCACCCCGGCGGAACCGTTCCACTCGTACTGGTACGAGACCCCGAACCTGGGCGACATGCTGGACGACCTCGTCTCCGAGGACGGCGCACCCCAGTACGTCAACACCTGCTCCAAGCAGGCGAACGGGACGATCGAACGCAGGCTGCGGCTCGGCTACCCGCGGCTCGGCGCCCGCCGCACCGACATCTCCTTCACGTCCGGCGTCAACCTCGTCGACTCGCCCCCGGTGAAGCGGGCAATCGACGACTACGCGAACACCGTCATCGGCACCGGCTCGGGCGAGGGCCGCTCCACCCGGTACGCGGTCGACGCCGTCCGCGACGGCCGGCTCCGCCTGGAGCACGTCCTCGCGCTGCCGACCGTGAACGGCACCGACACCCTCGGAAGGCGCGTGGGCGCCGAGCGGAAGCGACGCCAGATCATGGGCGAGGTCGAGCAAATCACGATCCGCGACCACCCTGCGGCGCCGCTCGGCTCGTGGCAGATCGGCGACGACGTCCGCGTCACCGTCAACAACCAGTGGACGTCCTGGTCCGGTTGGTGCCGGATCACTGCCGACTCCTTCAAGCCTGGCGACGCCCCCGACCGGGCGACTCTCACGCTGAGGCGCGCTGACTCCTTCCACTACGGCTCCCCGGAGGTCTGACCATGCCGAACCCGATCACCGGCCGTATCGCGGCGCTCGAGCAGCAGCTGAAGCAGGTGAAGAAGGGCCAGCGCCTCTCCCACGGTGCCAGCATCGAGGACTCGGCGATCGAGGTGAACGACAGCAGCGGGTCGCTGCGCGCGATCGTCGGTCGGCAGGGCGACGGCACCGTCGGCGTGCAGGCCGTCAACGGGCCCCCGCCTCCGCAGCCGTCCGCGCCTGTCGTGGCATCGGTCCTGGGCGGCGTCAGCGCGGGCTGGGACGGCCAGTTCGACGGCGGGCAGGTCCTGCCGATGGACTGGGCGCGCACCGAGGTCCACGCCTCCCTCGCCCCCGGATTCACGCCGCTGCCGGAGACACTGCGGGACACGATCGAGACGGCGCAGGGCGCCACCATCGTCGTCCCCACCGACGACCCCGTGTACGTGCGCCTGGTGGCCCGCAACACGTCCGGCACCGCCTCCACCCCGAGCGCGATCGTGGGCCCGGTGGGGCCGTCGCCGGTCGTCGCGAACGACATCCTCGACGGAATCGTGACCACGGTGAAGCTCGCCGAGGACGCCGTCACCGAGGCGAAGATCGCGGCCGGGGCCGTCACCATGAACACCCTCGGCGGCCCGCTCGGCGACACTGTTGGCCTGCGCTACACCGACCTGTTCCGCGACGCGACCGCGTGGGCGCAGCTCTCCGCTTCGAGCGGCGGCTCGTTCACCATCAACACCACACCCGCCGGGGCCCCGTCCGGTGGCGGCCGCCTCATCGCGACCGGCGACGTCCAGGTCGCCTCCACCGCCCTCATCCCGCAGGACTCCGACACCCTGTACCGGGTCATGTTCCGCGCCCGCGCCACCGCACAGGACCCTTCCGGTGTCGCGACCGTGTACATCGGCGTCGTCGGCGTCGCCCAGGACGGCGTCACCCTCGTCAACCGAGCGGGCGCCGCATCCAACAGCACCCAGCACTACTGCTGCACCGCCGGCGGCAGCCTCGGCACCGCCGACGGCTGGCGCACCTACATCGGATGGATCCAGGGCCACTCCGCCACCGGCGCCACAGCACCGGCCGGCCCGGCAACCGACCCGCGCGCCCCCGAACTCATGCACGCCGACGTGAAGTACCTGCGCCCCATGGCCTGGCTGAACTTCGGCAAGTCCACGGCCGCGGTGATGGAGATCGAGGCCGTCACCGTCGAAGCCGTCCGCACCGGCGTAGTCGGATCCACGAACCTCATCTCCGGCAGCGTCACCGCCGGCGCGATCGCCGCTGACGCCATCACCACGGGGAAGATCGCGGCCGGGGCCGTACAGACCCTGCAGCTCGATGCGGCGGCCGTGAACGCCGACAAACTCGCCGCCGGCGCAGTGACAACGGCGAAGCTGGACGCGCTCGCCGTCACCACCGACAAGATCGCCGCGAACGCCATCACGGCCGACAAGATCCTCGCCGGGTCCATCACCGCCACGAGCCTCGCGGCCGACGCCATCACCGGCAAGACCGTCACGGGCGGCCTGATCCAGACCGCCACAACGGGCGAGCGGGTCACGATCAACGAGGGCGGTACCAACAAGGTCATCGTGTACGACGCCACCGGAGTCGCCGTCGGTGAACTGTCCCCCCGCGGCATGCTCGTCAAGGGCGACAGCGGCGCCGTCATCTTCGTCGACCCTGACGCCACCTACCCGAACGTCCGCTGGTCAAATGCCGCCAACACGAACTGGGCCTCCGCCTCGGTCGCAGAGGACACGCCCGGAGCCGCGAACCTGGAGATGATCAGCGGCGAGTACACCGTCGGCACGTACACGGACATGCGCTCCCGCATCGTCCTCCATGAGACGGCCGTCCTCCTGGAACGTCTGCGCACCACTGATCCCGCGCACAAGCGCTACGGCGGCCGCCTCTGGCTCGACAACGTCAAGTTCAACGCTGGCTTCGTGAACGACGACGACCCCACCAAGACAACCAACCTCAACGTCGTCGCCAACGCCGTCCAGACCACCAACGGGCGCCTGTCCGTGGCTGCCGCCGCGAACCAGGGCACCGCCCTGTACGCGGAAGCCCCTTCCGCGCACACGGGCAACCTGCTCCGTCTGAACCACGGCGGCACTGACCGCGTCACTGTCGACGCGCAGGGCAACACCACAATTACGGGCAAGCTCACGGCCGGGAACATGGCCACAGGCAGCGTCTCCATCACCCCGTCGGCCGCGAACACGCCAACCAGCATGACCGTCACCTACGCGGCGCTCGCCGGGACCACGTTCCGTGGCTATGCCACGGCCAACACCACGGTGCCCGGCGTACGTGCCCCTACCGGCAATGCCGGTGTTACTGGCGTCGGCGTCTCCTCCGTGACTAGCACGTCGATGCTCGTCTGGCTGAACCGCGAGAACACCACAGCAACTACCGTCAACTGGCAGGTGATAGCCGAATGATCGAAGACCCTACCGAGAGCACCACCTCCGATCCGGACATCGGAATCGGAGAGTCGAGCCCTCCGCCGCCCCCTGAGCCGACCCCGACAGATCCGCCGCCCCCGCCAGCCCCCGACGCGCCCGACACGATCGTCTGGGAGCCGCAGACCTGGTACTCCATCACCTACGCCTGCCTCACCGACGGCTGCCCCAGCCAGAACATCGTCTTGTCGGCGCCGATGTTCTACTCCAACAACGCCGACCCCAAGTACCTGCGCGTGTGGGACTCCGCGTGCAAGACGTACGCGGTCATCCTCACGGCGACGAAGCTGGACCCGCAGCCGATCGAGGAGTGAGCGGGGGCAACATGCGCCCCGTCCGCCCGTACGCTGATCACCGGGTGACCCTCCACCCACTGCACCTTCCCGAGGGACGACCACCACAGGCGGTCCGCCACAGCACCACCAGCTCTGGGCGCGGGGAGAACGCAGGAGCAGCAGATGGCGCCCCCAATGAGCGCTGCAGCCTTCCTCAAGGCCCTCAAGGACGAAGGGCTGAAGGTCGTAGAAGTCGGGTCCTGGGAGACCCACAACCGAAACCACAAGGGCCCGTGGGGCCCCGTTAACGGCGTGATGATCCACCACACCGTCACGAAGGGCACCGCGAACACCGTCAAGATCTGCCGCGACGGCCACGCCACCCTCCCCGGCCCGCTCTGCCACGGCGTCATCGCCAAGGACGGCACCGTCCACCTCGTCGGCTACGGCCGCGCCAACCACGCCGGCCTCGGCGACGACGACGTCCTGAACGCGGTCGTCAACGAGAAGCCGCTGCCCGCCGACAACGAGGCGAACACCGACGGCAACAGGCACTTCTACGGCTTCGAGTGCGAGAACCTCGGCGACGGCCACGACCCCTGGCCCGCCGAGCAGCTCCTCGCGATCGAGAAGGTCGCGGCCGCGATCTGCCGCCACCACGACTGGACCGCCGACAGCGTCATCGGCCACCTGGAGTGGCAGCCGGGGAAGGTCGACCCCAAGGGCTTCACCATGCACTCGATGCGCGAGCGGATCGAGAAGCGACTCGGCGGCAAGCCCTCCCCGTCGAAGCCGGCACCAGCCCCGTCCACGGGCACGTACACGGTCGCCAAGGGCGACACCCTGTTCAGCATCGCGGCCGCGCACAAGACGACCGTCGTCAAGCTCGTCGACCTGAACAAGCTGGCCGACCCGAACGCGATCCGCGTGGGCCAGAAGCTGAAGGTGCCGAGCGCGGCCGCGGCCAAGCCGCAGCCCGCGTACGAGCCGTTCCCCGGGGCCGCGTTCTTCCACGGCGGCCGCAACTCGCCGATCATCACCGCCCTCGGGCGGCGCCTGGTCGCACTCGGGTTCGGCGCCAGCTACAAGACCGGTCCCGGCCCGAACTGGACGAACGCCGACAAGGCCGCAGTCCGCGCCTTCCAACTGGCCCACGACGAACTCAAGGGCGACGCCGACGGCATCCCCGGACCGAAGACCTGGTCCGCGCTCAAAGTCCCGAAGGTCTGACCGCCCAACCCCTCTCACTTCACCAGGAGAACACCGTGAAGACCCCTACCCTCCTCGGGCGCGAGCCTGCAGTTTGGTCGGCGCTCGTCGCCGTGCTCGTGCAGTTCGTCGCCGCGTTCGTCGTCGACGTCAACGCGGACGTCCAGACCGGCGTCAACGTCACTGCCGCCGCGCTCCTCGGGCTCCTTGTCGCGTTCAAGGTCCACGACGGGCAGGTCGCCGCCCTCACCGGCTTCACCCAGGCCGCGATCGCGCTCGGCATGAACCTCGGACTCGACTGGTCCGCCGACAAGCAGGCCGCCGCCATGGCCATCGTCACCGTCGTCGCCCAGTCCTTCGTCCGCACCCAGGTCACCGCCCCCGTCCCGGCCCGCCAGCCGGCCGCAAGCGCCTGACCGCCGTCTTACCGACACCACCGGAGCACGCACATGGCCGATGAGCCGTCGAACGGCGAACTGGGGCGCCTCATCGAATCCATGCGAGGCGACTTCCACCACACGCTGGGACAGCTCAACGCCCGCCTGGACCGGCTGGTGTCGGCCGACGTGTACGCGGTCGAGAAGGCCGCGCTCGCCAAGGACATCGGTGACCTCGACAAGGAGGTGCAGGGCATCAAACGGCAGCGCGAACAGGACGCGCAGCAGATCACGCAGACGCGGCGCTGGCTGGTCGCCTCCGTCATCATCCCGATGATCGGCCTCGCCCTCCCGGTCATCCTGTTCCTCGTCGGAGGCAACTGATGGGCACGCCACCCGATCCGATACCCCCCTCGCGGGCGGAAGTTCGGAAGCGGCGCCGTCGCGGCAACTACCTGGGTGTCGCGGGGGCGCTCGTCGTCGCCGGAATCCTCGCCGTGTTGCTGACCGGGTTCATGTCCCTGTACCGGGACCTGGAACGGGCGAACGAGGCGCGGGACGCGTTGGCCAGGCAGGTCCAGGCCCTGGGCGGAAAACCGGTCGCCGGGCCGCCGGGATCCCGAGGCGAGACCGGGTTGGGGAAGCAGGGCCCCCGCGGCCCGTCGGGCCCCCCGGGGGAGACCGGAGAGCGAGGGGAGTCAGGGAAACCGGCACCGACGATCACCGGACCGGTAGGGCCGTCCGGGGCGCCCGGCTCCGATTCGACGGTGCCCGGCCCGACCGGGCCCGCCGGCACGGACGCGACCGGCATCCCGGGACAGGACGGCGCCGACGGATCCAACGGCAGCGACGGCACGGACGGGTCCCCGCCCGCCGAATGGACGTACACCGACCCGGACGGAGTCCGCTACCGCTGCACCCCCGTCGACGACTTCGACCCCGCCCAGCCCCGCTACGGCTGCGCCCCGACCAGCACCCCACCCCCGGACGACCCGACGACCACGCCGGACCCGGACCAGTCCGACAACCGTGGCAGCAGCGCCTCACCCGGGCTTCTGCCGCTGAACGAGCGCCGCCGCAGCTAGGAGACCCTGATGACGATCGTGACCGGCAAACTCCTGGGAGCCGACCACCCCGAACGGGTGGAGGTGGCCGCGGTCCTGGTCGACGGCACCGGCCGACCGGTCGTCGGGTACGTCGCAGATGTAGCGGGCGAAGTCGTCCGCCCGCTCCGCATCACCCCGGCCACGGACGGCGCGTGGACGTGCGATCTGGTGGCGAACGCGGGGATCGACTCGTCGTCGGGGGACACACTGTGGGCGGTGACCGAGGGCCGGACCCTGGCCGGGGCCCCGAACACGACGTACGTGCTCGTGCCGGCGTCCGGGGGCCCGTACTGGCTCGGTGATCTGCGGGTCGAACTGCCGGGGGTGGTGACGGGGGAGACGGCCGTCGTGTACGTGGCCGCGGCCCCGGGCACGGACGGCGCCGACGGGGTGGACGGGCAGTCGGCGTACGCATTGTGGCTCGCCATGGGGAACAGCGGCGACGAGGCGGCCTTCCTCGCCTCACTGCACGGCCTCCCGGGCGACACCGGTCCGGCAGGTCCGAAGGGCGACACGGGCACCCCGGGCCCCGCAGGAGCGGACGGTGCACCAGGTGCGCCCGGCGCGACGGGCCCCAAGGGCGACCCCGGCATCCAGGGCCCTCAGGGTGAGACTGGCGCGCAGGGGCTGACAGGACCGGCAGGCGCCGACGGGGCGGCAGGCCCGACCGGAGCACAGGGCCCGAAGGGCGACACGGGAGACACCGGACCCCAGGGCCCGCCCGGGGACCCCGCCACCGCGACCCCGCTCGGCGCGGCCGGAGCAGGCGCCACGATCGCCCTGCGCTCCACCGACCCCACCACCACCAACTCCCGTACGCCCACCGCCCACAAGACCACCCACGCGACCGGCGGCAGCGACGTCCTCAGCCCCGCGGACATCGGCGCCCTCCCCACCACGGGCGGCACTCTCACCGGCCACCTGGCCGTCACCGGGTACGCGCTCGGACAGGACTTCCCGTCCGCGCACGGCGCCGCCGCCTGGTGCTACGACCCCGCCCTGGCCGTCAACTCCACCCAGCTCACCTCCGGCACCCTGTACCTGACCCGCGTCAACATCGCCGCCACCGTCACCGCGACGAAGCTGTACTGGTGGGTCGGCAACCAAGGCTCGTCACCGACCGCCGGGCAAAACCAGGTCGGCCTGTACAGCTCGGCCGGCGTGCTGCTCGCGTCCGCGACCATCGACTCGGACATCACGACACCCGGCCTGAAGACCACCACCATCACCGCCCAGGCGCTGACGGCCGGCTCGTTCTACTGGGTCGGCATGCTGTACAACGCGTCCGTGCCGCCCACGCTGACCCGGGCGTCCGGCTGGACCGGCGTCGGTGTCGCCGCGAGCCTCGGACTTCCCGCGTCGGCTTACCGGTTCGCCATCAACGGCACCAGCCGCACCGGCCTGCCCGCCACGATCACCCCCGCGTCGAACACCGCCAACGACTTCGCGGGCCCGTGGGTGGCCGTCGGCCCCTGACGCCGCCGCACCTTTCCCACCTGCCGTCCGTGCGCCGTACGGGCGGCACTCCACCGTGCACACCATCAAGGAGTACTGCGTGATCCCGACCGTCGGAAGCATCGTCCACTACGTCAACTACGGGGCGCCCACCGACGACCCGGCCCACTGTCGGGCCGCGATCGTCACCGCCATGCCCCCGGAGGCCCAGCAGGACGGGCAGGCCACCGCGGTCCTCAACGTGTTCAACCCCGAGGGCGAGCTGACCAACCGGCGCAGCGTCCAGGACGAGCAGGTGCACCAGGGCGGTACGTGGCACTGGCCGGAGCCAGCTCCTGGCGCCTGACTCCAAGCCTGCAGGGCCGCCGGCCACGAACTCGTACACGCCGATGAAGAACAGCATCCTGTTGCCCTTGTAGTACAGGAGCGAGCGGTTCAGCACGGAGAAGGGCCCCCCCCCCCACCCGGGGGGGGGGGCTGGAAGAAGTCAGGGGGGCAGCGGGGCAGAGACCCGGAGAGAGATAGAGTGAGAGCGCGAGACAGAGAGCGGGGGCGGGGCCCCCCCGCC
>NZ_JBHYTK010000012.1:45900-61092 GCF_042749255.1 Streptomyces sp. NPDC059524
CCCTCAAACAACCCGACACCGATATCACACAACCCATAGGTTGGCCTTTTGGCTTTCGCGCGTGTGGTTACCCGCAGCGCCCCCCACCCACCCCCGGGGGGGGCCCCTTCTCGAACTTCATGCCGTCAGAAGCGGCTCTCGACCCAGACGAGGATCAAGCTGACCGCACCAGATCCGACGCTGTACGCCGCGCCCCGCAGCACCTGCTCGTGCAGGGACCGGGCCTGCCAGCGGCGCAGGTGATGCCGGAGACGGGCAAGCCCCCCGCCGGGCTCGGGACCCTCCTTGTTACCCTTCTTCATGGAACCTCACTTCACTGCCGTGGATGGACGTTCCGCAGAGGGAGCTCTCCCGACTCGGTTTCCTAGGCCTTCCGTCGGGGTGGAGCTCTCTTTGCGTTGGTGGAATTCTAAGGGCGCCCACTGGCAACCATGGTCGTGCGCCCTCACTTCTGGGCCGGCCGAGACATAGCTCCCTGGACCTGGCTGGCCCTGTTGGGCCCCAGTGGGTCCTTACGAATCCGTATGGTGACGAAAGCTCAGCTGAGGGCGGCGGAACCAAAGATTCCGGGGCTTCGTGTGACGTCCCCCACATTTCCCGTCGCGCCCGCAGAAGTGCTGCCGACAACCCGGCCCTCAACTACCGTGATCCACGCGCTCGATGGCAGCGCGGAAGACCGGCACGAGGTCCTCGGGCATCACATAGCCCGTCGTGCGCTGGTACGAGGGGTTCTCTGGGTCGTACTGCGCCTGAACCGGTGCGTCCATGTCGGCTGGCCAACGTTTTGCAGCGGCCCCACGGTTGATGGCCTTGGTGATGGCGCCTGAGCGCCCCCGAAGCGAAGCGGTACCGTCCGGCCCGCGCAGCTTGTCCGCCGCCGCCCAGCCGTTTCCGGCGACGGCCTCGCGAATGAGCTTGGCTGCCACGGAGGGAATGTCGCGCAGCAGCTGCTCGGCGCGGGTGACCGTCCACTCGGGCGCGAAGGTAGCCGCTGACGCGCTGCCGTGCTTGCCGATCAGTGCGGCGATTTCCCTGGCGAGGTCCTCAGGCACGTCCTCGATGATCAACCTCATGAATGCTCCCGTCTCATTAGACCCTCGACTTCCCCGAGGTGTATATGACGCTAGCAGACGGCATCGTATCTTGACAGGGCTTTTCACGGGTCCAGTAAAGGGTTTGAGTGACCGTCAGGCAACTGGACCCTCCGGGCCCTCGCCCTGATCCCCGATAAGCTCACATATCAAGAACGATCACCGAGCAGGGGAGCACCACCCACATGGACGACGCACTGCCCGCACACCCCGAAAAACGACCCCTGCACCCCGCCCAGTTCGACGACCAGCTCCGAGCCCGCCTCGCTGCCCTCGACACGGCCAGCGACGCCCACGCCACCGAACAACGCCCCGACAACACCACCCGCGCCTACGCGGCCGACTGGAAGACCTGGACCACGTTCTGCGAGACGCTCCAGATTCCCGTCACCGCCGCCACCCGCGGCACCCTGCGCATGTTCGTCGACTACCTGTGGAACCGCGAACACCGCGCCTACTCCACCATCGACCGCAAACTCGCCGGCGTCGCCGTCACCCTCCGCCACCCGCCCTACGAGATCGTCGTCGACCCCAAAGCCACCAAAGCCGCACGGGAGTTGCTCAAGGACTACCGCAAGCAGGCCGCCGAAGCCGAAGAACCCGAGCGCGGCCGCGGCAAAGCCCCCGCCATGCGCCTCGCCGACCTCCAGCACATCGTCAGCCTGTGCGGCACCGACATCTTCGGCCTCCGCGACCGCGCCATGCTGCTGCTCGGCTTCTCCATCGCCGCCCGCCGCGCCGAACTCGCCGGCCTACGCCTGCGCAACATCCGCGACGACGAGAACGGACTCCTCGTCCACGTCGCCGTCTCCAAGACCGAACCCCGCACCGTCCCCGTCCCGTACGGGAAGAACACCGACACGTGCCCCGTCCGCGCCTGGCACGCCTGGGCCCAGGCCGCGCAGATCCTCGAGCCCGACCGGCACGCGTTCCGCCGCATCCACCACACCGGCAAGGTTCAGCCCCAGGGACTCTCCCCGCAGCGTGCCGGCGACCTCATCACCGCCGCCGGACTCCGCGCCGGATACGAGGACCTGTTCACCGGGCACTCCGTCCGCTCCGGCCTCGCCACCGAGGCGAGGCGCGCCGGGAAGGACCGAAAGGCCATCGCTGCGATCACCGGGCACGCGGACGGCTCCAAGGTCCTGGACGGCTACATGCGGATCGTCGACCAGTGGGACGAGAAGGACAACGCCCTCGTCGGGCTCGGGCTGTGACGTACATCGGCCTCGGGGAACATCGGTACAGCGGTTAACGCTAAGCCGGTGATCTTGGTCAGGCCGGGGCTCTGAGAGCGGTGACGCGGTTCGCGTACTCGCGGCGGGCCTTGCGCTGTGCCGGGATCACGGTGGTCCCCGCTGGTCAGCTGCACCCGCTTGGCGGTGCCGTCACGTCGCTGCCGGTTGTCGCTGGGCATGTCTCCAGGCTACGGCGGACACACTCGCCCCGGTAGGTCGCGGATGTGGGACGTGGCGACTACTCGTCTCCACCATCTGCAGACGTCGCGGCAGGGGCCGGGTCTGCATGCGCTTGCAGCTGCCGGGCGAGCCGCTGAGCCAGCACCAGCGACGACTCCTGGCGACGGCGCTTGCTCTCCAGGATGGCGTCATGGTTCGCGTCCACATAGCCGTCGGCCAGCTTCTTCACCAGCTTCCGGAGCTGACCGAGCTCGTTCTCGACCTTCTTCAGAGGACGCTCCCCGACCAGACTGGTTCCCAGGACGCTGATGTCGGAGACGTACCGCATGGTCTCGAGCGGCCCGTGGGGTCCCTCCGCGTTCACCGTGAACGTGTACAGCATCGGAAGCCCGCTGCTCCAGCGTTCCTCGCCATCGAGCGGGTACTCCAGCTTCTGCCCGGGCGGAAGCATTGGGATCGTGCGTGCGAGTGCCTGGCGCAGCTGCTGCGTCATCTCGTCCCCGAGTGACGACTCGATGTCGGGCGACACCGCGATCCGGATGTTCCTCGCGACGGTCGGCCCCGTGTTCTCGATGGCCACGACGAGCACGGGAACCCACGGCTGCAGAGGTCGGATGGACACGATGACGTACGGCTCAGACGCTTCTCGCTGCACCCGCTCGCTGAAGCGGAGCGCCTGGCGGGCGTACTTCACCTGGTACGCGGCTACGGCGGCGGCGACCATGGAGGCCGCCGCGACCACAAAGGTCCACTGCTCGAGGTTCATGAGCGGCAAGAGTAGGCGCAGGCGCTGACAGTCGCGGTCCTGTCAGTGCGAAGAGCAGAGACAGAAGGAGTCCCCGCACGGGTAGCAGCCGGGCTTGCCCTGGCAGCGGCAGGTTCGCCGGGCATTGCAGTGCACGGGCTCGGTGTGGGCCGCGGCGGCCCGAGCGTCGGTCTCGTCGTACTGGCCCTTGCAGGAGGTGCAGTTCGTCATGCCGGGATTGTGCCAGCGGCCCTGACCCGCTCTGGCACGGTGGCCACTCGATGCGCTCGAAGTCAGGCGTCGTTGCTGTCCCAGAGTCCGGTGTGTGCTACCGCGTCGGCGGTGACCGGGGGCCGGCGTTGGGCAAGGAGCGGGTGGAGCTCGGCGATCTGCTGGACGAGGACGTTGGGGTAGCGGGTGTTGAGGGTGCGGCCGCCCTGTCCGAGGAGGAGGGTGTGGACGCCGTCGGCCGGCCGGGGCCTCGAGGGCAGGTAGTCGCGCAGGGCGGCGCCGGTGAGCGGATCGAGGGTGAACTGCTTGCCGAGGGCTTCGTACTCGTAGTCGGGGGCGCGGACTTCGTAGCCGCCGTCGGGTTGTTCCTGAAGATGCCGGAGGTCGACGCGGACGACTTCGGAGGGGCGGAGGCGTTCGAGGAGGAGGTAGCAGATGAGGCGGTCGCGTCGGTAGTGGCGGGCGCGGTCGGGGCCCCACATGCCGATGCAGGACAGCAGGACGGCGCGTTCGCGCGTGTCGAGCTTCTTGGGTTCGGCGGCGTCGCGGTCGAGGCCGGAGCGCAGTTCGCCGAGGTCGGGGATTCCGGTGATGAGGCCGCGGTCGTGGGCGGCCTTGTAGTACTGGGTGACGGCGGTGATGTATCCGTCGTGGGTGCCGGCGGCGTCGGGGGCGTTCTGTGCGAGCCAGGCGAGGTCGTCGGGCCCGGAGAACTCCCGGCCGTCGAGGTGGGGGGCGAGGCGCTCACCGGACCAGGCGGCGACATGGTGGATGGTGATGTCGTACGGGTCCACGCCTGCGACTTCGCACCAGGTGAGCCAGGAGTCGACCTGCGGCTGGTAGCGGCCGACGGTGGAGGGGCGTAGGACGCCGGAGGTGAGCCAGGCCTCGAGCAGGTCGCGGGGGTTCATGCCTCCCATATTGGCCGTGCGCACTGCTCAGATCAATCTTTACGAACCCTCAGGCCCCACCCGTCCAGGTGCGGTGGTGGGTTCCAGCGCGGGGAAAAGTGCGGGGCGGTGCGCGCGCTGCTTCTCCTGGCGGGTGGTCGGCCGGAGGGTTCGTAAAAGTACTGGTGGGAGGGTGTTTCCGGGGGTTCCCCGGGGGTTCCCCGGGGGTCTCGCGGCGCTGCTGAAGTGCACGCTACGACCGATCCGGCTTGTGTGCTGGAGGTCCTTCCCCCCGCGTGTTGGGCCGCTCCCCGCAAAGCCCTCCGCATGCAGTCCTCCATCGACGAGGATGTCTGCATGCCCGATGCCCCCTCCAACCCGTGGGACGAACTCCTCGAGCTCGTCCAACGAGCCTCCGACCCATCCGCCACCCTCGCCCTGAACGTAGGAGAGCCGAACTCGCGGGCCACCGCCCACGTCCGCTGGCAAACCGTCCTGCGCCTGGCGCTCGCACCGAACAGTCGGCTGCGCAACGCGCTCGTCCACGACGCAACCGCCTCCTTCACCGCAGAGCTGCAGCAGCACGTCGCCGACTTCAACGCCCAGTTCACCCCCGGCACCAACTGGGTCGCCCTCCTCAACAGCCTGCCGCCCTCCGACGTCATCACCCACGACGTCCAGCGCGCCGCCCTCCAGGCGATCCAACAGGCCTCACGCCAGCCGGGCCCGGAGGCCGCAGACGGCGTTCCCGACGAACTCCTCGCGGCCATGACCGACTCAGCCCAGACGTTCGCCTCCAACCAGCCCGCGGGCCTGTCCTGGGAGGCCCGCCGCAACCTGTTCCTCTGGTTCTGGGGCATCCTCGTCTTCCTGATCCTGATGCAGGCGCAGGTACAGAGCGAGACCGCCAAGGAACTCCTCGAGGACGCCGGCGGCGCCGCCCTCGTCGCCGGCCCCGTCATCGCAGGAGCCGCCTACGTCTACAACAAGATCCAGCCCAACCCCGAGAGCGAGAACGACGAAGACGAGGCCGGCACCCCCTGACGCGGACAGCCCTCCCCGTATGCGACCCGGCAACCACACGCCTACGGTCGGACACAGGGCAACGACAGGACCGAAGCCCAGGCCCCCGCACTGCGCACGTGTGCGGGGGCCGCCTTCTACAGGCCGGGTATGGGGTCCTGGTCGACGTCGTGCTGTGCATGAGTGCTGCGGGCTCGCGGATCGCATTCGCTGCCGTACCCACGGGCGCGGGACTCCGGGTCCTTGAGTAGCCGTCGGCAGCGGCGGCAGTAGACGCGCCGGCGGAGGCCGGACGGGGCCTGAGCGAGGGGTTCCTGACGGTCCATGGGCACGATTCTGGAGGGATCTGAGGGAAGGGGTTCCGCCGTGGTGCCGCCCTGGGCTACGCTGCGCTTGCGCGATCACTGTGACTACCGAGGCCACCACCCATTCCGGGGTGGTGGCCTTCCGTGTTTCAGGCCGCCAGGCGTACGCGGGGACGGTAGTCGGCGTCGTCGCGGTCGCGCGCCAGCTCGTAGAAGAACAGGGCCTGGGCGTCGTCGGCCGGCGCGGGGGCCGGGGCTTCGTAGGTGGTGTTGGGCGGCATGGTGAGCACATAACCGATGCGGTGAACGGTGTAGGCGATCAGGCCGGAGACGTGGAACTCGCGGCGCGCGCTACGGAGTCGGCACATGGCGACGATGACGATGCCGCCTCCGGTGAGCTGGCCCTTGCTGGCCTTGACGCTGGTGGTGCGGAGTTCGGCGATCTCGATGGTGCGCACGGTGGGCTCGGTCTCGCCGGGCTTGAGGTAGGTGATCGTGACGGCGCGGCGGTGGTCGGCGGCGCGGTAGAGGTCGGCGAGGGTCTTGGTGGCCGGCTGGCGGTTGGTGTGCTTCATGGTGGGTGCCCTCGTTTCGTGGTGGATGACTCCACTGTAATCCATATTCCATTGCGCAGCAATGGTGAATGCGTTACGGTTCTCGTGTTGCACCAGACGCCATAGCCCATGGCGCTGGATCGAGATATGGAGGAAACTGGCGTGGTCAACACCCCCACGCGCCCGCCGAACCGCCCCCGGTCCGAGCGGCGCACCCCGCCGAAAGGACCCGCCGTGGCCCGCAACACCAAGCGCGACGTCGAACGCACCCGAGCTCACATCGAGCTGGGCGCCGCCAAACTGCGTGCCGGCGGAGACCCGCAGATCGCCGACACCCTCGAGGCACTGCTCCAGCCGTACGGCTACCGCCTGCTGGTCGTGGACCGGGCGCCCGCCCGCGACGGCCAGAACGACATGAACCTCGCCATCAGCGTCGCCGAGCCGCTGCGTGCCGCGATCCTCGCCGAGGCCGACCGCACCGAGTCGAACCTGTCCGCCGTCCTCACCGACGGCCTGCAGCGCGCCCTGGACGGCAAGTGGACGCCCCCGCCGGCGTCCCGGGCCCGCCGCAACTCCGGCATCGTCAAGGTGAACCTGAACGTGCCGGTGGACGCGGACACGCTGAAGTCGCTGCGCGCCAAGCTCCCGGAGATGACGGGGCGGCTCGGCTACAAGGTGACGCCCCCGCAGATCGCACTGTCCTGGCTGGTCCAGGAGTTCGGTCTCGAGGAACAACTCAACGACTGACCGGGTGCGGGACGCCGGCCTGCACCCGGGCCGCCCCGCACCCCGCGTAATCCCATAGGAGAACCCTCATGGCGTCTGCCATTGAGACCCCCGCGAACAGCACGACCGCGGAGGGTCTGACCTCGCACACCCCGAACCAGGCTCAGCCCACCATCTACGAGCTGATGGCCCGCGTCATGCGGGACGTGAAGAACGTCGGGAAGAACGGGCGGAACAACTCGCAGAACTACAGCTTCCGCGGTGTCGACGACGCGATCGGCGCGCTGGCGCAGCCGCTGCGCGACCACGGGGTGTTCATGACCCCGGAGGTCCTCGACTTCCAGACCGAGGTGCGCGGGAAAATGAACGCGGTCCGGATGCGGGTGGCGTTCCACTTCTGCGGACCGGCCGGCGACCGCGTCACGGCGACGACGCTGGGCGAGGCGTCCGACGTGGCGGACAAGGCGTCGAACAAGGCGATGTCGGCGGCGCTGAAGTACGCGCTGGTCCACACGTTCATGATCCCGGTCGATGCGGGGTCCCTGGACGACGGAGACCGGGACCACCCGGTCGGGCAGTCGTCCCCGGCGGACGCGTACATGGAGCGGCTGCGGAAGGCCGCCGTGTGGCACAACGTCGGCGCGCTGCAGGCGATGCACACGGAGGTCTCGGCTGATGGGCTGCTGGGCGCCACGGTCCACGGTCCGGACGGGCAGACGACGCTCGGGGACCTGATCGTGACCCGCGGCAAGGAACTGCGTGCGGCTGCGGCGGAGAAGGAGCAGCGGCAGCAGGAGGAGGCCCCGAAGGCGGCCGCACAGGTCGCAGCCGAGGCGGGTGTCGATCCGCTGGACCGGCTGATGGAGCAGACACAGCGGATGTGGGACAACGCCGACGCGCTCTCCCAGATCGCAGAGGACGCCCGCATCCACGGCCAGGCCGACCGCGACGCCGAGGGCCCGCTGGGCGGCCGGATGCCGCTGAAGGACCTGCTGGCCAACCGAATCGCCGAGCTGAAGAACACCGAGGGGAGCGCCGCCTGATGTCGAGCGCGTCCAAGAAGCAGCGAGCGCGGGTCGCCACGCACCGGCCGGCCACCAGGCGGCGTCGGTTCCGGCACGACGACCCTGTCGCGGTCGACCTGTTCTCCGGGTTCGGTGGGCTGACCAAGGGCATCGAGATCGCCGGGTTCACCACGATCATGGCGGCGAACCACAACGCGTACAAGGTGGAGGTCCACGAGGCCAACCACCCGGACGCCGAGCACTGGATCGCCGACCTGGTCGACCCGGACGCAGCCGACTACCACTCCGCTCGCGACCTTCCGAAGGCCAACCTCCTGGTCGCAGGAGTCTCGTGCGTCAACCACTCACAGGCCAACACAGTCAAGGCGTACGAGCAGGGCATGACCCTCTTCGAACTGGAAGACCCTGACTTCGAGGAACGAGTCACGAAGTCGGAACGGGACCGGGCCACCGCGAACTGCGTTCTGCACTACGCGGCCCAGCACCACCCGGAGATGATCCTCGTGGAGTGCACCACGGGGCTGCAGTCCTGGGGCCCCGCGCTCCCTGACCATCCGAAGATCGGCGACGGCAGCACTTACAGGTGGTGGCTCAAGCGGTTCGACTTGATCGACTACAACGTGAAGGTCCTGTTCTTGAACTCGCAGTTCTTCGGGGTGCCGCAGTCTCGGGACCGTGGCTACTGGGTGTTCGTCAAGAAGCACCTCCCGATGCCTGACCTCGAGCACCGGCCCGTTTCGCGATGCCACCACTGCGACAAGGACGTGGAAGCTGTCTGGACGTGGCGCACGGGGGTCCCGCTGTCGGGGAAGGTGAGCTACGGCGAGCAGTACGAGTACCGGTGCCCGTCGTGCCGTGGCACGGTCGTTCCGCCGATGACGCCGTCGCTGGCCGCGCTCGACCTGACGGACCTCGGGACGCGGATCGGTGACCGGCCGCTGAAGACGTTCAAGGACAAGAAGACCGGTGCCGTCACGCAAAGCTGGTTCGCGCCGTCGACGATGGCGCGTGCCGAGCGGTGCCGTCGGAAGTTCGCGGACTTCCCCGCAATCCTCATGCCGGCGAAGGGCGTGCACGGCTCGGAGCGACTGCTGCTGCAGCCGATGGCCACGCAGACCAGTCAGCAGGAAGCAGCGGTCCTGTCGACCGGGCCGGTCATCGAGCCGCTGTGGGCGGAGGCCGCGACCGCGCTGGCCGTGGACAACTTCCAGGGCGCTGCCCGAGGCGCTGGTGAGCCGCTGCCCACGCAGGTCGGTTCGGAGACGCTCGCTGTCGTGTCGTCCGGGGTCCTGCCGTACCGGAAGAACACCGTGCCGACAATGCACGCGGAGGCCATGCCTACGTTCACCTCGGACCAGATACCGGGGCTGCTGTCGGCGGCCGGCATGGTCGGCTCCGACATGGCAAGGGCACATTTGTCGTCCCTGTGGAGGTCGACGCTCTCGGAGCTGCCGCTCGAGGACTGCTTCTACCGGATGATGCGGGCGTACGAGATCGGCCGCGGGTGCGGCTTCGACGTCACCTTCCCGGGCTACGAAGGCACGTTCAACGTGTGGGGCACCGACCGAAACCAGGTCGACGGATTCGGTAATGCCGTCAGCCCGCAGGTCGGCGCCTGGATCGGTCGCCGCCTGCGGGCCGTGCTCCACTCCCCGCAGGACCGCGGCCCCGAGCTCGTCGCCGCCGCGTAACACCCCTGGCGGGGCCATCTGAGCGCCCCGCCCGTACGTCCGCCCCACCGGACCCCTGCTTCAACCTCACTGAACGCCAGCCCGGGGATACCCCCTTGCCTGAATCGAGGTCCGTCGTGGACATCCTCCTGCCGCTCGCGGCTCCGATCCTGATCTGTGCGTCCGGCGTGTACGCCGCTCTCGACTGCGCGTGGCGGCGCCGGCGCCGTGCCCGCGGCCATTTCGCGACGGACGTGTACCCGGGCAGTGTCCGCCAGCACCTGGACCGGCTGCGGGGCCGTGAGGCGGCTCTGGAGGACGCGATCCAGATCGAGTTGGCGGCCCGCGCCCACTTCCTGGCCCGAGTCGAGGGGCCCGGTGGGCTGGAGGAGCGGTTGCAGGCGATGGCGGAGGCGGACCGGATCGTCGCCGAGGCGCACGACCGTCTGGCCGGCCTGTACGAGCAGCCCACGCTGACCCGCCGATAACCCCCACTTGCCCTTCCCCTGTCTGAAAGGAGCGGTGAGCGTGTCTCACCGAATACACGGTCTGGTCGTCGTCTGCGCCCTTGTGGTGGTGGCCGGCGGCCTGGCCCGCCGCCATCGGCTGCTGCTGCGGGAGTTGACCGCGGAGCGGGCCGGGACGCGGCTCGTGGACCAGGTCGTGCAGGCCGACCACGAGGCACTGCAGCAGGGGCTGGAGCAGCGGCTGTCGGATCTGGCAGCCGCTGTCGGCATCTCCGCACCCTCCACCAGTTCCAGGAACCACACCATCGACCCGAAGGAAGGGGGCCAGTGATGAGCCCGACCAACACTCCGCTGTCGTCGCGTGGCGCGTACGACGCGCTCAGCGAGCACCCGCGTTTCAAGTACCGGGGCTGCGCGCCCGACCCGGACGACCCGACTCTCGCGTCCGGTAGCCAGGAGTTGGCGGATGGGACCCGGGTGCGGGTGCCGGTCACGGCGTGGCAGGCGCCGGACGTCGACGGTGGTGAGCGGCCGCAGGAGCGGATCGCTCGGGAGGCTGCGGCGATCGATGTGTGCGTGGAGTGCCCGATCATGATGGCCTGCCACACGTACGCCAATACGCCGGGCCCGGACGGGAAGCTGGTTGAGGAGTTCGCGGTGCTGGGCGGCGAGCGGTGGCAGGCGCGGACCCGGAGGCTCGTCAAGGCGCGCTCGGGCATGGCGCCTGCGGCGGCGCCGGATGTCCGGTTCACGACGGACCAGAAGAAGGACTTGCTGTACGCGCTGGCCCGGCACACGGACCCGTGGGATGTGGCGACGGTCGCGAACATGGACCTGCGGACGGCGAACTGGCAGCGGTCATCGCTGGTGCGGCTGCTGGGGCTGCCGAAGTCGGCGTCCCGCAACGAGTTCCTCGAGCGGGCCCTGGAGCGGGGCCTGGTCGACGCGAAGTGGGTGCGCCTGGATGACGGGTCGGTGCCGGCGGTGGCCCGTGACATGAGGACGACGGCGGACCCGAAGCCGGCGCCGCTGCGGACTCGGGGGCCGCGTCCGGGCCGCGCGAAGTTCAAGGCGATCGCCGGTCAGCTCGAGCTGCCCCTTCCTCCAACTGTCGCCTCGTCGACGGTGGGTCGTTCTCTCCCCTCTCGTACTGCTCCTGCTTCTTCCGCATCCCTGGAGGCTGCCGCATGACCGCCCACTCCCCCACTCCCGCCACCGTCCCGTCGGCCGACGAGCAGGCCGCTTACGAGACGTCCCGCACCGACCTGGTCCTCGGCGGCCGCGCGATCCTGTCCGGCGAGTACGTGGCCGGCCTGATCCTCGCCGCCCAGCTCGACACCGCGGGCACGCCCCGCAAGCTGCCGACCGACCTGTTCCCCGACGCGGATCCGGTGCTGGTGCAGGAGGTGTGGGATCGGGCGATGGCGGTGGGGGTGCGGTGCGGGCGCATGCTGTCGACGCCGCGCCTGTCCCGGGACGTCCTAGCCAGGTTGCGGGACGACTTGGCTCGGGCGGGTCATGCGGCGATGGCGGGGATGGTGGCGCGGGCGGCGGCAACGGCCGCGTTGACGCATCCGGCTGACGGGGAGTCGGCTCGTGGAGGCCGGGATGCGTGAGTCAAGGAAGGCGCGCGCCGTGTGCGACACGTTTGGGAGTGCCGGGGCGGATTGTCAGTGCCAACCGGTAGGCTGCGCTATGCACCAGACGACTACTCAGATTCGAGTGGTCCGGATGGGGCGCCAGACACGTCAAAAGGCCCCGCTTCCACTCGCAGTGGAGTCCCGATGTTTGCCGCATCAGGACGCGGGGCCCGCCGACACCACACCGCTTGCGACGATTGAAGGTGCCAGCTCTATGGCGAAGCGTACCCGGACACCCGGGCGAACAGACAGTGGGACCCAGGACTCCGCCGTGAACATCACATGTTCGGCGTCGAGCACGGGCCCTGTCGCCACGATCCACGCCACCGCATGACCGGGCCGGGCGGCACCGCCGCCTTCCCTGGATCTGACGTGCCGATGACCCGCCAAGAACTACGGGACACGCTCGAGGAGACGATCCGCGGGCACAGCCACCGCGACTCCTCCGACTGGGACATAGACCTCGCCATGCGAGCCGTCGATGCCCACATCGCCTACCTCGCCGACCAGGCGCAGGGACAGACCTCACCCATTGAGGGAGATCAGATGACGTAGCGACTTCCTGAGCGGGAGGTCTGGGGCCCCTTGGCGGGGGCGCTTCCTCTACCGCTGGCCGCTGGTGTTGGCGCACCGTGCGCGGCCACTTCCTACGGCTCGGTTTGGCGACCGAGCTATGAACTCGCCCTTCCGGTTGGCAGCCGGTCGGAGTCGAGCAGTTCAGGTTCTCCACGAACCAAGCACCACCGAAGCGGGGCTTTTTCATGCCCTGATCCATCGGACTCAGGCAGGTACATAGTGCAGTACGCGACACCGTCTTGTCAGCTTGGGCGCCCTCGTGCGGGCGATTCGTCGGCAATGTGCCCTCTTCCGGGCGACGCTGGCACCACCGAATCCACTCTCGACACGCACACCCCGATCACTGAATTCGAACGCGCTAGCGATTACAGTGCGGCTCAGGTCGCGATCGTGCGCGGCGACTGCCAGGAGGTGCACGCCACCAAGTCGCGCCGCAGCGGCCCGCGTCGGTGGCTTCGCGCGGTGGAATGGCTGATCGCAGCCGGCCTCCACCCCCGCGCGAACGCCACCACGCTCCGCGTCGCCCAGGACCTCGCCGCGCGCATGGACTACGACCTCGGACACGTCCGCTACGCCCAGGAAGACACCGCCGCCCGCCTCGGCCTGTCCGTACGTCAGGTGCAGCGCCACGTCGCCTGCCTCCGCGAACTGGGCACTCTGGTGTGGATCGAGCACGGCACCCGCACGAACATCCGCCGACGGCTCGGCCTGGGCGGCTACGCCGGAACGGCGACCGTGTACGGGGCTGTCATCCCGCCCTCGTACGACCACGCCATGGGGCACCGCATCATCGGCGAGGGTTACGAGGCACGGGTCGTCATCGACCAGCGGGGCCAGCAGAAGCCTGTGGATAACCCGGGGGCCGATCAGGGGCGTGTCACCCCTTCCCTTACCTGGGTTGAGGAAGAGAGTCAGGTTCAGATGGTGGGGGGTAGTAACTACACCCCGCAGGCGGGGCGCGAACCGATCACCCTCCCCCGCCAGACCACCCGCAAGAACAGCAGCAACGGCGGGGGCCGTTCCCGGACCGCCGCCGATGTCGAGCGCGCCCACAAGGTGGTCCGCCTGGTGCGGGCGCTCGTGAACTGGACCCAGCGAGTGCCCCTGCGCCGGCTCGAGTTCGTGCTGCGGCCGCTGACCGACCGAGGTCTCGACGCCCGACAGATCGCCGACGAACTGCACGGCCTGGCCCTCGGCTGGCAGCCGAAGCGGCCCGCGGAGTACATCCAGGCCCGCCTCGCCGCCGACCTAGCCCACCAGGCCGCGTGGGACGCCAAGGAGGCCGAACAGGCCGCTGCCGGGCGCCCCGCGGACAACGAGGCGTGGACCGAGCTCATGGGGCTGCGCCACCTCGAGGCCGAGCCGGAGCGCACCGACCGCGAACGACGCCTGGCCCGCATGAACTGGAACAACTGGCCCGAGGTCCTCGCCCACTTCGAGGAAGACGAGCTGGACGCCGTCGACCTGTACGGCCGACGCCTCGTGAACTTCGCCATCGAGCAGGGCGCTGCCCTCGAGCGTCAGGGGTCGTGGGCATGAGCGACACACCGACCGCGTCCGGCGCGGACCTCGCTCGCCAGGCGCTCGCCGCAGCCCGCGCGGCCGCGAAGACGAAGCCCACGACGAAGCCGAAGAAGCGTGCCAGCCGCATCGTGCGGGGCGGCGGCCGCGACCCGCAGACCCTCGGTGGGGTCCTCGCCGGCGTTGCGGCGGAGCAGGGCTGGACTGCGGGCATGGACGGTGGTGGTGTCCTCGCTGACTGGCCGCGCCTGTGCCCCACCGCGCTCGCGCACCTGGTGACCCCGGTCGGCTACGACCCGGACACCGGCCGGCTCACCGTCCGGCCCGCGAACTCCGCGGCGGCCGCGCACCTGCGGCTGATGCAGCGCCAGTTCGCCAAGCACATCAACGACCAGCTCGCCCGGCCCGCGATTCGCGCCCTGCGGATCCTTCCGCCCGGAGCCGACACCCCGGCCCTGCCACAGGAGGCTGCCGCCGCCCCACGGCCGGAGGCGCCGATCCGCACGAGGGACACGGCGTGCGACGGCTACAAGCAGGCCCTGAAGGCCCACCTCGCTGCGAAGCCAGCCAAGGAACCGACGAACCCGTACCTCATCGAAGCCCTCGCCCGACAAGACGCCGCACTACGCGCGAACCGCGAACCCGAGGAAGCCCACCGGGACATGATCTGGGAGCTCGACCGGCTCGCCGCCCAACAGGTCGACGAACGAGACGCTCCCCGACAGCGAGCCCTCGCCCACAAACGACGCGAACAGGAGCACGGGCCGACGCCCGTACGCCGCGCCTTCGACATCGCCTGACCCGTACTCGGTTTACCGCGGTAAACCGCGAGGGGCTCGAGCGGAGGGAACACCGGCCGGAATCTACGGCACCGTGATCCACGATCACCGCACCCAGCCGGACGGAGCGGCCCGTGCAGCTCGACAACCTCGACACCGACCCGCGCACCCTCACCCCCGAGGACCGCGAGACCTGGCACCGCGTCCAGGACGAACTCGAACGAGCCTGGCTCGACGACCACATCCGCGCGCTCCGCCCCTACACGACCGCAGCCTGACCCACCGGAGAACCGCATGACCGCCCCTGCCGTACCCGCCCGCCTGCGCCCCGAAGCCGTCGTTCGCTCGCCCCGTCCAGCGCTCACCTCGGTGCCGTGGCAAGGCCTGTTCCTTGAGGCCCGATACGCCGACGGCCACCCCTACGCCAACTTCGCGGCTGACGACGAAGAGGGAGACGAATGAAGGTGGTGACCAATGGTCACCCACCAAAACACAAAACCCACCAACTCTGGTTATCAATAGTTAAACACC
>NZ_JBHYTK010000012.1:61102-88259 GCF_042749255.1 Streptomyces sp. NPDC059524
CCAATGGTCACCACCTTCACGTCACACCGACGACAAGGTGGTGACCATTGGTCACCACCCGCGCAGTCGCTACTGAACGGCGCCCGCCAGCTCCTCCAGCAACTCCCGCACAGCACTCTCAAGCTCCTCGGCTTCCCGCCGAGCCTTAGCCGGATCCTGTGCCGCGAGCGAGCGAATCCTCTCCACCGCCTGCAGTGAGACGCTGGGACGCGGCGCCGGCTTCGACTTTTTGCCGGCCTCGGAGTTCGAGGGTGTCGCGTCCACCGGCGGCGCGAACCCCAAGAAGTTCGCCGCCTCCTTCAACGCTGTGTCCGTGACGTTGCCGTGGCGCGCTGCCTCCAGCCACGTACCCCGAACTGCCTCCGAGCCATGCGTGTCCAGTATCGGCACCAGTACCCGCAGAGGACGCTCCTTGAGCTCCTGCGTGGTGATGTCTTCGAGCGCCTGCGCCACCCCGAGCACCCGGATGATGTTGTTCGCCTGGTGTTTCTTGATGCCGAACCGCGCCTCGGTGAGGTCGCCGAACGTGTCGAACCCGGCTTCCAGGTGCAACTCCTCCTGCTTCATCGCATGAAGGCGGAGCCCAAGCCCGATGAGCTTCTGCTGCTCGGCGCGCTCGTGGTTGGAGCGGGCCGCGTACTGCACCGCGAGGATGCCGCGCGTGTAGAACTCCAGCCGCTCCCGCGGGTCATCGCTATCCGGCTCGGTGAACTCAGGCATCGGAAGGTACCCGGCAGCCGACGGCGCCGTCACCGCAACAGCCCCGGCCGGCTCCTCCGCGCTCACGTCGCTCGGTGTCCACGGGGTCAGCGGAGCGGCAGCGGGTGCGGGAACGGGCGCCACAGCCGGCTGCGGGGCGGCGGCCGGGGCCGCCTGCTGAGCACGCAGCTGCGCCTGCTGCTCCTCCCACTGCCTCATCTCGTCCTCACGCGACGAGCCGCTGTCCCCCGAGCCGATGACGGGAATGACCGGCGGAATCTTCCGCTTCCCACTCATGCGGCCAGCTCCTTCGCCAGCGCCCTCATCACGTTCGCCTGATCCGACTCCGGAGCATGCTCCAGCAGCGGAACCTGATAGTCGGAGGCCTCACGACCCTCGATCGAGTCCTTCAGCGTGGCCAGCACCCCGGGCGTGGTGAGCTCGTTCCACCCGTCGTAGAAGCTACGGGTGACGATGCCCTTGCGAGAGTCGTAGGCGTTCACGACGAAGCCGAGCTGGTCGACAACCGCTCCCGTCATCCGGGAGTGCGTACCGATCTGCTCATTGAGCATCTCGTAGGCGTCGAACGACGAACGGTCCGACCAGACCGGAATGAGGATGCCGGAGTGGTCGATGAGCTCACCCGGCCGGCGCTGCACGTAGTTGATGGCGAGGTCTATGGCCAGACCGAGGTTCGGCGGGCCGTCCAGGATGATGACGTCGTAGGAGTCCTCGAGCGGTGCCAGGGCGCGCGCCAGGCACGTGTCGCGGCCGACCTGGAGCAGCGCGAGCTTGGCGTCCATGAGGAAGGCGTCCTTGCTCGCGGGCAGGACGTGCAGGCGTCCGCCGAACCGCTCCTGGGGGAGGGCGACGAGGGACCGGGCCAGGTGCTTCTCGCCTTCGCCGAGCATGTGCTTGAGGAGACTGTCGGAGCCGTCGGGCAGGCCGGGGATCTGCATACGGCTGGTGAGGTGCGCCTGCGGGTCGTAGTCGACGAGGAGTACGCGCAGACCCATCTCCGCCATGGCCTGGGCGAGCCCGGACGCGACGAACGTCTTACCGACGCCGCCCTTCTGGTTGCCCACCAGGATGCGCTTCACGGGCTGGTTGACAAGTCGCTCGCTCGGCGACGGATGGGCCTGGAGCCACAGGGTGATGGCCTGGGCCATGCCCTGCACCTTGGTCATGCGGCGCTCTTCGCACTCCTGCGTGAACCGCTGTGGGCCGCCGGCGGGGAGGAACACCCCCCAGGACTTCGCTCCCTTGGTGTCGACGTCGACCGTGCCGGTCGAGCTGTACCAGTGAGCCAGTGCCGCCGTGGCTGCGTCCTGCATGTTCAGGCCGTGCTCGGCAGCCCGGATGCGCAGGTCCCGGCGCAGTTCCGGAGTCAGGTTGACGAGTAGTTTTTCGCGCCCTTCACCGGCGCCCGGGGTAGTCATGGCGAGCAAATTACCAGTTGATGTTGCCGGGGGTCGTCACCGTAGTCGAAGCGGCCGCGCCGGGCGTGTCACGCGAACACTCAACTGCCGTGCATGGAGCGCGAGTTACGCATCCGGTCAACTTTGATCGAAAAACGCCTGGATGCCGGGGTTTTTCCGTCACTCGGAGGAGTGAACCCGCGCCCGACCTCTTTCAACATGCATATATCTACGATGGCCTGTGGGGGCGAGCGCCCGGTCAGGACGGGCGTGCTGGGGGCGCCGGGACCCTGTGGGGCGTCGCAGCTCCGGCGCCCCACCCAGCAGCATCAGACTGGTGGGGAGCAATCCCTGACGCGTGGCGCCGCCCTGGGCTACGCTGCGCTTGCGCAATCACTGTGACTCTCAGGCCGCCACCCATCCCGGTTGGTGGCCTTCCTCATGTTCACCCACCGTCACACACGGCCCGATAGCAGAAGCGGCCAGAACCCACCACCTTTGGCCAAACATTGGGTATGAAATCTTCTGCATGTCTACCGGGTAGAGCCCTCGCCCTGTCACAGTGGCCTACGCGCGCGTGAACTGGCAGTCACGCACGCACCTGGGGGGCCGGTGAACTGCGAGCATCGGCGTACGAGACCCTTCCCACGACCACCCTTCTGCCGGAGGAGCGGAGACGCCCCATGCCCTCAGCAGAACCCATCCCTGGCGGGCCCACCGAAGCGCCCGGCGTGGAGGACGCCCGCATCATCCCGCTCGCCCCCCGCACCGGCCGGCGAGCCACCCATCGCAGCGGGGGAGCGGGCATGATCCCGGACCCGGAACCAGAAGGTGACGCGGCCGCGGTCCTCGCCCCGCTCACCGAGTACCTCGAGCTCGCCTACCTGCGCGAGCACCTCAGCCTCACCGACCCGCGGGTCCTCGCCGCGTTCAACGTCGCGATCGACGCCGCTGTCACCATCACCGCCGGGGCGCAGGCGCAGGGCATCGTCGATGCCGAGCAGCAGCAGAAGTTGGCCGGTCTCCTGGAGGGAGCGAAGCAGGCGGCCCGGGTCGCGCACGGCGCCTGACACCGTGTGGTGAATATGCCGGGGGTTCTTCCCATTTGCCCGCGCGCCGTTTGTGAAGACCGCTCGCCCTGCGTTGATCGTTTATCGCTAAGCGTTCAACTCCCGCCCCATAGGTGCCATGATGGGGCGTCCGGAATCACCCGGAGTGACAGAATCCGGCCCCCGGCGCGCGCCCCGTAACGTCTCGGACGACCCGCGCCCCCGGGTGGCCGACAGGGGACGGGGAACACGTTGACCATGGGGACCACGGACAGCACCGCACAACAAGCCAGCGCCCAGCTCGCCCACCTCGCCCGCTACTTCGTGGAACTCCCCACCACCGGCCATACCGGCGGCCCCACCGCCCCCGTGCGCAGCATCGAGAACACCGCGCCCCTCAACGTCGACACGGTGTCCCACATCGCCGACAGCGTCCGCGAGATCCGCGACTACATGACCCGCGAATCACCCGGCACCCTCGAACCCCTGCCGGCCGAAGCAGCCGCCGTCTACGACTGGTGCCTGCGCAACACCGAACACGACGACCGTGCCGCCCGGCAGCGACGCGACACGATCATCTACCGGCAGTACCTCGAGCACGCCATCCTGACCGGCGACAAGCTCGTCGTCCGCCGCCACCGCTGCCCCGGCTGCGGCACCGTCGGCCTCCACTGGCACTCCGGCCTCAAGGCAGCCGTGTGCCGCAACCGTCGCTGCACCAGCGACGGCCGCGCCTCCACCTGGTCGCTCGCGTTCCTGGCGCACGAGCACATCCAGGAGCAGGAAAGGCTCTCCGTGCGTGCAACCTGATGCCCGTGTGGCGTGTCTAAGTCACAACAACTGAACACGTTTTCCCCACAACCGGACCCACAAGGTCCGGGCCCGTTATCGGCTGCGGTAGCTGCGAACTGCCAGCCGTCGATTCTGGGAGGCCGCCATGGCCACAGCCGCTCTCAGCCCGAGCGTCGGACGTATAGAGGACCCGGTCACCATCAAGGAGGCCGTCGCTCTGTTCGCGCAGACCGGGTACCCGGTCCCCGAGTCCACCCTGCGCCGATGGGCGAAGGAGGCGGGGCTCCGGACGAGCCGCAGCGGGGGATCCGTCCACTACTCCGACAGTGAGCTCCTCGTACTCCACGCGGACCGCACGTTCGGAAGCTGACCTGGCCGGCCCTTAGGCCCTCCACCCCGACGCCTCGGGGGTGGAGGGCCTTTCGCATGCCCAGACACGCAAACCCATTGCGGCGCCATGGGTTATGGCTTATGGTTGTTGTGTCAAGCCGCCCCACCACAACCCCGAGGCGGCACACCCCAGTTCACCCAGGACGGAGCCCGCCGTGGCCGTGATGACGCACGCCCAAATCCCGCACATCACACTCCCCACCGCCACCCACTACGGCCAGCTCCCCACCACCATCCAGGACGCCTACGACCTCCACATCGAAGCCGCCGACAACACCAGGAACAAGGACGCCTTCGAGGCCGCCCTCGCCCGCGCCGCCCACGCCATCGGCATCTACGCCCCGGCCGGCCACGTCATCGCCCTCTGCGACTGCTTCAACCAGGGCTGCGGCTGCGACCTCATCTTCGACGCCACCCTCCCCGGCGTACGCGTCACCGACCCCGACACCGGCGGCAACCTCGACCGCCTCCAGTGCCCCACCTGCGCCCACGACTGCGCCTGACCCACCACAAGCTCCCCGGGAGCGGCAGACGCGGCCCCGCCGCACGTCACCGCTCCCGGGTGCCACACCCCGGAGAAGACCATGCTCACCGCCGCAGAACGCGCCGAAGCCGCCGCCGACCGCAACGCGTTGATGTTCACCCGCATCACCGAGACCGCCGGTCAGGCCCACGTCTTCACCACCAGCCTCGCCGAACTCACCGCCTGGCGGACCGCCCTCGGCGGCCACACCACCCGCCTCCCCGCCGGCCCCGGCGTCTGCATGTGGACCCTCCACACCGACACCAACCACGGCAACGGCACCCCGATCTTCGTCCACGCCCCCGCCCTGGCCCACGAGCTCGCCCCCGCCGAACTCACTGCGGCCTGACGCCCACGACACCGAACGGACTCCCGCCATGAGCATCACCACCCTCGCCCCCGCCACCAACTCCTTCGCGAACGACCCGTTCTACGCCCTCGGCGTCGCCGACGCCTACGACGAGCACCAGAACGGCGACAACATCACCATCCTCAAGCAGCGCGCCACCGCCCTGCTCGCCGCCGACGCCCGCAACTCGCTCCCCGCCGAGCTGTACCGCATGGGCTACGCCAACACCGTGATCGGCCTGGCCAACACCCACCGAGCCGAAGTCACCGCGCAGGCCGAGGTCGCCTACCACCAGGCCCGCAAGGAGCGCAGGCGCACCGGTGTCCGGGCCTGACGCCATCGCCTGCGGCATCGGCGCACTCGCGATCTACCTGATCCTCCACCCCCACACCCCTCGGAGCACCACCCGGTCCCACCGAACGGAGAACGGCCATGGCCACACGCACCGCGGCGAAGAAGACCGCCAAGAAGACGGCCGCCAACAAGCCCCGCACCCGGGCCGCCAGGACGACCCCGGCCCCGACGCCGGCTGACCCCACCACCCTGGTCGACCTCCGCCACCCCCTCCCCACCCGACGGGCGTTCGTCGGCCCCCTCGGCGCCGAGGAGCAGACCGCCGTCCGCGCTGCCCTCGCCTCCGCCATGGCCCGCCTCCCCATACCCGTCCTCGCCTGGCACGGCCCCACCGCCCACCTCGCCGACGGCACCCGCATCACCCACACCGACCCCCGGATGCCCGTCCACGTGCCGCCCGGCCAGGCCCCGGAGTTCACCGCCCACGTCCCCTGCCCGTACGGCGCCATCCACGAGCACCTCGTGCACTCCGCCGCCGAGCTCACCGCCGCCCGCGAGATCACCCGCTCCTGCACCCGCGTCCACAGCCTCGACCACCAGACCGAGCTCGACGAGGGCGTCCACCCGGTCCCCGCACCGAAGCCGCCCATCGTGGTCCACCTCCAAGAAGGCATCCGGCGCGCCCACGCCTCCGCCGCCGACACCCAGCCCCTCACCGTCGACGACATCATCACCGGACTCCACAACCGCGCCACCAACGAGCAAGCCCGCGAACACCCGGACACGGCATGAACGGCTACCTCGCTGGCTGCTACGGCAAAACCCGCTTCCCCAGCCGCCGCGCCGCCCGCCGACGCACCCGCCAAATACGCGGAACCGGCGGCCCCACCTTCAAGACCTACCGCTGCCCCTGGTGCGCAGCCGTGCACATCGGCCACCCCTACGGCCAAGCCACCCACCTCCGCACCGGACCCCACGGCCAACCCACCCCCGTACAGGAGTACGCCACCCCATGAGCGACACCACCACCATCGAATGGACCGACCGCACCTGGAACCCCGTCACCGGCTGCACCAAGGTCAGCGCCGGCTGCGACAACTGCTACGCCGAAACCATCGCCGAACGCTTCCGCGGCCACACCGCGTTCCCCAAGGGCTTCGACATCCAGATCCGCACCGACAAGGTCAACGACCCCCTGAAGTGGCGCAAGCCCGCCCGCGTCTTCGTTAACTCCATGAGCGACCTCTTCCACGACGAAGTCGACCAGGCCTGGATCGCCGACATCTTCGCCGTCATGGCCGCCGCCCACCGCCACACCTTCCAGCTCCTCACCAAGCGCCACGCCCGCATGCGGCACCTCCTCAACGACCCCGCCTTCGTCAACGAGGTACGCACCCGCGCCCTCAGCAAGGGCCTTCCCCCCGACCAGTGGGCATGGCCCCTACCGAGCCTCTGGCTCGGCGTCAGCGTGGAGAACCAGCAGTGGGCCAACATCCGCATCCCCGCCCTCCTCCGAACCCCCGCCGCCATCCGGTTCCTGTCCTGCGAGCCCCTCCTCGGGCCCGTCAACCTCAAGCAGGCCGTACGCACGATGGGCAGTGAGCGAGGCCACGGACTGACCGCCTCCTACGTGCACGCCAGCGACTGCTGCCACAAGTACCACGGCATCGACTGGGTCATCGTCGGCGGAGAGTCCGGCCGGAAGGCCCGCCCCATGGATCCCACCTGGGCCCAGTCCCTCCGCGACCAGTGCGCTGAGGCCAACGTCCCGTTCTTCTTCAAGCAATGGGGCGAGTACGCGCCCACCGGCTACCTCGTCATCGGCGGCACCTCCCGCGGCGTACTCCTCGTCGGCGACCCGGTCGACGACATGGGCCACCGCGTAGAGATCGCCCGAATCGGCAAGAAGAACGCCGGCCGTCAGCTCGACGGACGCACCCACGACGCCTTCCCGGAGCCCGCCCATGCCTGACACCACACTCGGCGACGCGCCAGCCCTCACCCGTGAACTCCGCCTCACCATCGTCGTCCACGGCCGCCCAGCCCCCCAAGGCTCCAAGAAGTACGCCGGCCACCGCCTCAACAGCGCCTCCGGCCGCCGCAGCGCCGTCCTCGTCGAACAGTCCAAACGCGTCAAGCCCTGGCGAGCCCTCGTCACCAACGCCACCCAGACCGCCATGGTCGCCCAGCACGTCAAGGAGCACGGCGGATACCCCGCAGGCGGCATCGACGCCCTGGACGGCCCCCTCGAAGCCGAGATCGTGTTCACCGTACTCAAGCCCGCCAGCGCCCCCAAACGGCGCCGCACCTGGCCCACCACCCGGCACTCCGGCGACATCGACAAGCTGCTCCGCTCCACCTTCGACGGCATCGCAGACGCCGGAGCAGTCGTCGACGACTCCCGCATCATCCGCGTCACCGCCACCAAAACCTTCCCCAACGAGCACCCCGAAGCCCTCAACACCCCCGGTGCCGTGATCCGCCTCTACACCCTCCCCGGAGACCCGTCGTGACCCGCCACACCACTAACGGCACCCGCCGCCCCATAACACTCGCCGCCCGCACCTCCGACTGGCCGACCAGTGCAGCCTGCCGCGACATGGACGACGAGCCGTTCTTCAGCGACAAGACGGGCACCCTCAACCGGCTCCGTCAGACCGCGTGCGCCGACTGCCCTGTCCTCGTCGCCTGCCTGCGTTCCGCCCGCACGATCGAGGGCGACCGGGCGGACATTTGGGGACTGCGCGGCGGGCTCACGGCGGACCAGCGGCGGGCCCTGCGCGCCGAGCTGCTCCTCGGTGGTCGGCTCGACCTGGACGCGGCCGTGCAACTGTTGTCGTGGCAGTGGCAGAACGTGCTGTGGCCGCTCCGGGTGCGCGGGGACGGCCCGCAGGAGATAGCCAACGAGGTGACCCGGTGGGGAATGCCGGTCTCGGCGGCGACGGTGCGGGTGGCTCTGTGGTGGCTCGGAGCGCGGGCTCACCGTCTGCCGCGGCGTGGTGCCGGTGATCGGCGCCTGGACTGGCAGCTGGTGCGTGACGAGCGTCGTGACGTGGTGGAGCAGCTCCGTGAGTTGGGGGCGCCGGCCGGTGACATTGCCGCATATCTGGGGCTGTCGCGTACGGCGTTGGAGCGGGCCGCCAAGGCGTGGTCCCGGTCGAGCCGGGAGGCTGCGCAGGCGCAGGAAGTGGGGCTGGCGGCATGAGTAGGCCGATCCCGCCCCATGGGAACGCGAACCGGTACGCGTACGGGTGCCGCTGCAAGGCGTGCACGAAGGCCGCATCGCGCGCAGACGCGCAGCGGAAGCTGGACCGCCTCGCCGGGCGGCCGCGCACCGTGGATGCTGGTCCTGCGGCCGAGCACGCTCAGAAGCTTCTGGACAGCGGTCTGACCTTCTACCAGGTCGGCCGGGAGAGCGGCCTCGAGCCGTCGACGATCCGGCGCCTGGTGAACGGGCAGAAGATGATCCGGTCCGTGAACGCGGACAAGGTCCTCGCCGTCCCGTTGAACGTGCGGGTGACCGCGGGCGATGTCCCGTCGGTGGGTGCGGTTCGCCGTGTTCGGGCCCTGTACGCCCTCGGGCACCTGAACTGGCAGATCGCCGCCGAAGCAGGCGTGTCCCGCGACGGGGTGTGCGCCCTGGCCGCGGGCAGGTGGCCGACCATCAAGGTCGCCATGGACGACGGGATCCGCCGCGCCTACAACCGCCTGTCGATGACGACCGGAACGTCGTGGAAGACACGGAACCTGGCGGCGAAGAACGGCTGGGTGTCACCGCTCGCGTGGGACGACGAGAGCATCGACGACCCGGACGCGACGCCTGCCACGGACGCGCCGGCCCCCGCGGCAACGGAGGGGGAGAACGTCGCCGCCCGGTGGCTGATGGGTGAGTCCGTTGTCCTGTCCGCGGAGGCGCGCCTCGAGGCCCTGTGCCATCTGTTCGAGTGGACGGACATGACCATCGCGCAGATAGCGGCGCGGCTCGAGATGACGCCTTCGGCGGCGGAGCAGACCTGGCACCGGCACCGCCGGAAGCTCAGGGCGCAGGGCGAGCCGGTGCCGTGGCGCCGCCGCTGGGAGCTGCGTGACAAGGAACTGACGAAGAACGAGATGGGAGAAGCAGCATGAGCCTGCCGACGATGAACGGGACCGCGCGGCTGATCGAGGCGCCGGAGCTGCGCTTCAGCGCGCAGGGGAAGGCGATCGTGAAGGTGCGGCTGGCGTTCAATGCGCGCCGCAAGGACCAGGTCACGGGGGATTGGGTGGACGGCGATTCGTTCTTCGTGGACGGGAAGGCGTTCGACCGGGCTGCGGAGAACATCGCGGAGTCGCTGGACAAGGGGATGGAGGTGGTGGTGTCGGGCCGGCTGCGTACGGAGAAGTGGGAGACGCAGCAGGGGGAGAAGCGGTCGGCGACGGCGCTGTTGATCGACGCGATTGGTCCGTCGCTGCGGGCGGCGACGGTGCGGGTGGAGAAGGCGGGCGGGTCGGGGCAGGGGAAGCAGGATGCGTATCGGGCGGCGCAGGCCGCGTCGTCGCGTGAGGGGATGGACGATCCGTGGGGGAGCACGCCGGCCGCGGGCGGGCAGCAGTCGGCGGGTGGTTGGGGCGGGGAGCCCGAGCCGCCTTTCTGAGCGGCTGTCAGGTGGGTTGAGGGGTCTGGCCTTTCGGGGCTGGGCCCCTTTCCCATGTCCGCACTTCCATTGCGCCGCCATGGATTATGGAATATAGTGGAGGTGTTGCACCCCACCACACCCTCCGAAGGGCCACCCATGTCGTCCCTCACCTGCGACTGCACCGCCGGCCCCGGCGAACCCCACGACGCCGACTGCATCCACCACCAGCTCCCCACCGACGACGACCCCGCCGACACCGGCGGCTACTGACCCCGAACCAGAGGAGTCTCCGATGCCTCGCATGATCGGCCGCCACTGTCCCGACGGCCCCGGTGGTCGCGACTGCACCTGCTGCGGGCAGGCCCCCGGCCACGACCGCAAGACGGCACGCCGGCGTGTGAAGCGCGCCGAACGCCAGCAGTGGAAGAAGGAGGCGCAGGGCTGATGTCGCCCCTGAACGACACCGAGTCCGACACCGCCCGTGACCGGATGCGTGGCATTCACGCCGACATCGTCGACACGCTCCGCGCCCTCGACAACGGCCGGCCCGTCCCCGCCCACGTTCACCGCAACGCCCGCGAGCGCGCCAAGCAGAACGTCCTCCGCGACCTACGAAGCGCCCGCGACCTGTAACCCGCCTACGAAAGGCCCGTTCACCGTGACCGTGTACGCCCTCAAGCACCCCGACGGCCGCTGGCTGTACAACCTGCCCGAGCCCGAGAACTTCCGGTTCAAGACCCGGACCGGCACCTATGCCGACGGCCAGCCCATGCAGGAGCTGCACCGCGGATGGTGGGCCGCCGACCACGAGGCCACCCGTCTCACCACGACCGCGCAGCCGGCGCCGAAGACCGTCAGCTACGCGCTCAACGACCCGGCCGCCGAGTCGGCCCGCTACCCCGCCACCCTCACAGTGGAGGCCTACTCGGACCGCCAGGACAGCGACGACAACCTGTACTCGCTGTACGACCCGGTCAGGGAGGAGCAGCCGGCGCTGGAGCACGTCTACGACGGGCCCATCGTCGTCCTGGAAGGGCGAGAGCCGCCCGCACCGGACCAGCCGCAGTGGATCGCGAGGCTCCCGCATCAGCTCGCGGACCGCCCCGAGTACCAGCACCTGTTCCCCGGACACATCCCCGGCCTGGTCGACCACCTCATGACCATGTTCAAGGCCATGCCGCGTGTCGAGCACGTCTTCGACAACTTCCAGAACACGCCCGGTGTGTACGTCAGCCTCCGCATCCCCTACGACCAGCCGCGCACCGAATGGCGGGCCTACACGGGGCGCAAGGGCCAGCCGCTCAAGTCCGGCCGGAACGTCACCGTCATGGCCTCCAGGTCCCTCACCCTGCCGATCCCGAGCCGGATCGCCGCCGACACCTACGCCGAGGCGCTGAGCGTGTGGGAGCAGCAGGTCACCTACTGGACCGGCGTGGTCGAGCAGGCGTCGGTCGCGGCGTGCTCCCACTGCAACGGCCACGGGTTCATCACCGACGGCTCCGAGAAGTACTCCCGCTCCCTCTACAGCTGAAAGGACTCCCGTGGACAACGAAGAGTTCACCCTCGAGCGGCAGACGTACGTCGCCCGGGTCGCCGCGCACGCGATCGCGTTCGGGCACACCGACCAGATCACCGACAAGGGCATCGCCCTGGCCGCCGACCACGCGGACCTCGACCGGCCGGAGAGCCACGAGGTACGCGAAGCGATCCGCGCGGCCCTGACGACGCCGCTCAATGACGACGACACCGGCCAGGCGTTCGCGGAAGCCGTCATGCAGTCCGCTGTCGACGGCCACCCGTTCCGGTACACGGCCGGCGACGGCACCACGATCCTGCTGCTGCCCGTCATCGACGAGGCGGAGGACGCGTGATGGCCGACCCGATGACGCCCGCTGAGCGGCTGACCCTCGTGAAGGACCACGCGGTGGACGCCTGGTACGAGTTCGCTCACGAGCGTGCCCACAAGGCCCGTATCCCGTCCTGGCGGCAGGGCACGGCACCGGACGGCAGCCCGCGTCTCACGTGCGAGGTCGTCGGCCCGGATGCTGCGCGCGTCCTGCACCTGTTCGCCTCCGTAGGGCCGCTCGTGTACTGGCAGGGCGGGGGTGGCGACACGAAGCCCACCTACGACTACCAGGCGGGCCGTACGGCGGTCGTGTGGCGGCGCCAGGGCGTGTGGGTGGAGCTGTGGGTGCCCGACACCCCCGCGAAGCCGTCCCAGCCCGCCAGGAGCCCGCACGGCCCCGCCACGGCCACCACTGGCGGGAAGCGGCTCGTCCCGCGCCCCCGCCCGTCCGGCCGGCTCCCGTTCGGCCGCCGCCCCAAGACCCCGAAGGAGACCACCCGGTGATCGACCCGTTCAACCCCATCTCCGAGATGGTCGACCTCGAGGCCGACGACCCGCACACGGACGAGTGCTCGTGCCCGAACGACAACAGCCAGTACCTGCTGCACATCGAGGAAGGCGGCGTCTACCTCGTCCACAAGGCGTGCGGGAAGCAGCCCCGCGGCGACTACCACGACCTGATCACCCTGGACTCCCTGCCGGTGACCGTGAAGGAACTCCCGTACGGGGGCTGCGACGGCAGCGCCTGGCACGGCGAGCACCGGTGCGACTGCGGCACCTACCTGAACGTCACCATCGCCCACCTGGCCGTGATGCACGACGACCAGCCGTACCTGATCGGCCGCGACTACGCCGACTGCGACGGAACCATCTGGCGCGTCACCGACCTGCGCGACCGGGACGACCAGCCGCAGCTCATCGTCCTGCCGGAAGGCGCAGGGGAGCCGTGCCCACTCCCTGAGGTCGTCACCGACTTCGGGCCGCTCACGCTCCAGCCCACCACCACGAAGGAGATCAGCCGATGACCGACATCCACACCGCCGACGACGACCGCCGCATCCTCCGTGACGCGCCCTCGAACGGCGACGACTGGGACGACAACACCTGGGCCGCCTGGTTCCGCACAGCCGAGCGAGCGCACGGTGAACGCTTCGACGGCGACACCAAGCCCGCCAACCCGCGCGCCCTGCTCGGCGCCCTCCTGCACAGCGCCCGCTGGGCCCTCACCCTGACGAAGCAGGGGCAGACAGACGAGGCGAACGAGCACGTGGACGCCATTGAGCGGCTCATCGGCGCCTACCGAGACGCCGTGAACGTTGAGCAGCCCGGAGTGGTGGGCAACGAGCTGGTCGTGCAGTGGCTGGACAAGGCCGAGGGCCAGGACTGGTGGAGGGACTGGGGTGGGTCTATCCCGGGGCTGTTCCTGGACGAGGGCAAGCGCTTGGTGAAGCGGGCGCGGGCGGCGATGCCGGACAAGAAGGTCCGGCTGGCTCGGCGGATCACGTTGTTCCGTGTGGAGGAGATCGCCGAGGAGCAGCCGGCATGAGCACGCCCACCCTGTCGGGCCCGTCTGCCTCGAGCGGCGGACCCGCCGCGTCTCTGGCCGCGCTCCGTACGCTGCCGCGCGCCCTGTCTGCGGCGACGGCCGAGCCGCGCACCTACCTGACCGCGCGCGAGAAGGACACCCTCCGCCTCGCCGCGAACGGTAAGACGAACCACGCCATAGCCCGGGAGCTCGGCTTGTCCGAGGAGACGGTGAAGACGCGGATGCAGAAGCTGCGCCGCAAGCTCCGCGCCGACGATCGGGCGCACGCGGTCGCGATCGGCCTCGCGTTGGGCCTGCTGCGCCTCGAGGACGTCGTCGTGCCGCCGGACGCGAACCGCGGCTACCGGCCCACCGGCTGACGAAATCAACACAGAGTCACCATCGGCCCGTGAAGGTCTCCAGATTCCCGAGCCGAGACCCGGCACACCCAGAGTTCGTTCACCCACCGTTACATACGCCCGGGAGGGCCCGTGTTCACCCTGCTCGCCGCGGCCCTCGCCGCACTCTCCAGCCTCACCTACTGGCTGCGCTACGGCACGCTCCAGATGCCGTACTGGCTGATGGTCGCCTCCACGATCGGCTCGCTTGCTGTCGCTGAACTTGCCGAGGAGCTCGTGCGACGCCACCGGATCCGCGTCGGACGGTCCCGGCGCCGCGCGCACGCCCGCCCGGCAGGCGAGCACCGATGACCGTCAGCGTCCCCTGCCCCGCATGCCAGCAGACCGTTCGGCTGACCGTGCGGGGCGTCCTGTACAAGCACGGCCGGCCCGAGTGCTCGCGCTCCCGCAGGCCCGTGGGCCGTATCTGGCCGACCCGGCATCACGGGCGACGTGTCCGTACGGTGCCCGGCCCCGACACCTGGAACCCGTGCTGATGACCGCTCACCCGTACGCCACCGACTGCGAGCCGCAGTGGGGCGACATCGACCCCGAACCCGACGACGGGGACCTGCCCAACGACTGGCGAGGCCAGAACATCCCGGCCGGCGCCCACATCACCGACATACCCCTGGAAGGCGACTACCTATGACCGAGAACCCCACGCCCGCGTCTACGGCGCCGCTCGCGGCCGGGCTGCCGCTCGTCCGGGGGCGCTGCCCGGCCTGTGGTACGGCCGGCCTGTTCCTCGGCAGCGGCGGGTACGTGACGTGCTCGAGGGTCGACTGCCCCGAGCCGGATGCCGCGACCGCTGCCCTGGAGCGCGGAAAGCAGGAGACGCCCGTGGGCCGTGCCGAGTGGGACGCGCTGGTGGAGTCGACCGGCCGGCTCCGGGAGCGCTCCGCTCAGATCGAGGAACGTGCCGAGGCGCTGGATGCTCGGGTGCAGCAGATGTCCGACCACCTCCGCGACCGGGCAAACGCCGTGGCTGCCGAGCTCCACCGCAGCTACGGCCGGATCCGCGAACTCGTCAACGCCCCACAGCGCCGTGACAACGAAGCCGAGCAGCAGGCCCGCAGCGAGGCCATCGGTCTGCGCAACGCCCTCGGCATCCTGGTTCACCCCGCTGGCAGCAGCCCGTCTCAGCAGTTCATCGAGCACGTCGGCGACAACTACTACCGGGAATGGGTGAGGGAGCAGCAGGAGACAGAGCGGATCATCCCTGGTGAGATCGACGAGGCGCGTGCCCGGTGGGAGGCCCGCCGTGGCTGAGCACGGCGTGCGACGAGCGACTCAAGCGACCGTCACCTCTGAAACGTGCTGCGTCTGCGGTGGCAGTGAAGTCGTGTACTGCAACTTCCGTGATCTGCCGTTCTGTTGGCCGTGTGCGGACTGCGGTTGCGGGGAGAGCCCGTGCGTACGGACCGGCGTCAACGACCCGGCGGTGGCGGCATCGTCGGCCGGGGCACGACCGGTGGTGTGGGCGCGCCGCTACTTCACCAGCCCACAGGCCCGGGACGCGTACCTGGACCGTGTCGCCCGCCGGGCGGGGGAGGGACTGAAGTGACCGTGCACGGGAACAGTGCGGCCGCGCACGCGGAGGGGCTTCGTGCCGGGGCGCGGAAGGGGCTGTGGCGGAAGCTGACGGCCAGGGTGGGGCTGAACCCGCAGGCGGCCCGTGCGGACGCTGAGGCGGCGCGCTGGGACCACGGTGCCGCCGCCGAGAAGCTGACCGCCCGCCTCCTGGCCCCGCTCGCCGCGAAGGGCTGGCACATACGGCATGACCTCGCGCTCCCCGGGTCCCGCGCGAACGTCGACCACATCCTGATCCCGCCCGGAGCCGACGGTGTGATCGTCCTCGACACGAAGGCGTGGCATCGCGGCCGGCGCACCCGGGTAGCGCGCGGGCGGGTGCACTGCGGGGAGCAGGATCGGCACGGGCAGGTGGAGAAGGTCGCCGGGTACGCGGCCCGGGTCCAGGCCGCGCTCGGCGACGGCGTGCAGGTGGAGCCGCTCCTCGTCGTCCACGGCTCCCGGGTCGCGGGCGGGCACCTGGACGTAGGGGTGAAGGGGTGGCCGGGGCCGGTGTATGTGCTGGCGCCGGACTGGCTGGTGTCGACGCTGGAGGCCGTCGCCACGAGGTCGGCGCCGGATCCGCGGGCGGCGGACGCGCTCGCGGCCAGGGTCGACGCGCTGCTTCCCCGGTACCGGGAGTGACGCGTACCGTGGACGGTCCGCCTGGGGGCATGCCGTCCATGGACGGCGCGGGGAGGGCCCGTTGTCTGCTTCGGTAGATGGCGGGCCCTTCTTCTGCGTACGGGGCCCGGGTGGTTACGGCCAGCTGCGCACGGTCTGCCCGGTGGTCGTGTCGACGAGCTCGATGCGGGCGCCGTCGGATCCGTACGTGCCCACCCACGAGGTGAACTTCGACTCCGCGGTCTCGAGCCGGCTCCACCAGCCGTTCGCGACGGGCCGGCCGTCGATGGTGAGGGTGAGCCGGTAGCGGCCTGCGGGATCCATGGTGGGAGTGTCTCCCCTGGTCGTGGCGGGTCGGCCGCCACTTTAGACTCGAACGTGTGAACGATCAATCGCCGGAGGAGCGGCTCGCGAAGCACCGCGCTGTGGAGGCGTGGCTGGAGTACCAGCTGCGTGAGACCCGGAGGACGATCGCCGAGCTGGAGAAGGAAGCCGTTGAGGGGGAGCGCCGACGCGCGGTTGCCTACCGGGAGCGCCGGTACACCCTGGAGCAGGGTGACAGCGAGGAGCAGATCGGGATTCTCCACCGCGGCGCCTGCGAGCAGTACAAGGGCGAGGACTTCTTCGAGGCACCGCAGGCCGCCGTCCTGCTGCGTGACAGGCGTGCCGTGCCCTGTGACACCTGCCGGCCTGCCCTCGGGCTGCGTGGCACGTGGATCCCCAGCGTCGACAACGACGACAGCATCTGAGCCGCCGCGCGGCCGCGCTCACCCGGGCGCACCCTGGAGGTATGGCGACCGCCCCGATCATCGTGCACCCGCCGCTCGGTACGGGCGGCCGGCGCGTCACCGCGCGCGGCCGCATCCTCGGGCTGGCCTACTCCGACGCGGACGTGATCGAGTTCCTGCGCCGTGCCGGCTTGGATGACCCCGAACCGCTCCTCGACGACCCCGCCTGGGTGAAGTGGAAGGGCGGCCGCGCGCACCACTACGAGGCGGCCTGACGCACGAGCGCCCGCCCCGGAATGGGACGGGCGCAAGGCGATCGTCTCCGGGGGCCTCTACCCCGCCTCGCTGATAGGCCCCTGTTTGGGCCGTCGATGGCGGGAGGGACTGCGGTCACCCGCGCCCGGCCTGGTCCTGGCAGACGAAGTGCTGCGCGCCTCGGCAGGCCGACCCTCGGTGAGATCCGGCGCCCACGTCGTTGACGCGCAGCACATTCAGGATGGCACGCGCCACTGACAGGGTTCCCTGGGCGCGCGTCTACCCCGGGCTTCACGGGAGGCCACGGGGCAGACGAGCCGGCTTGTCACGCACGACAGTGCAGGGTGGGCGCCGTACGCGCCGTCACGCCGGGAATCCCCTGCACTCTGACACGCCGGCCAGACGTGCGGGGCGGGTTCCGGGGATCCGATCAGGCGGCGATGGGGAGGACGTCCAGGAGTGCCCACACCTGGCGTCCCTCGCCCGTCGTCTCCGTCCCGCAGGACGACGCCCCCAGGCCGCGCAGTGTGGCCAGCATGTCGCCGGGCAGGTCGCCGTCCGGGGGCTGGTGGGAGAGGGCGAGGACGACGATCCGGCCGTCCTGCTCGGACAGGTGGACGCTGACCCGTCGGCCGCCGTCCGCGATGACGGTGGACACGAGCAGCGTGACGATGTCGTGCAGCGCGCCGGGCGCGGTGAGTCCCCAGTCGGTCAGCCGTCCGGTGATGTGGCCGGCCGCCTTCTTCGGGATCCACGCCCCGGTCTCGAGCGTCCACGACGCACCACGACGATTCCTCATCACGGGCAGGCCTGCGCGTGTGGCGCTGCGCTGCGGGACGGGGAGCCCCTCAAGGAGCAGCTCGGCTTCGCTGCGGGGCGGGTCCGGCGGCGGTGGGGACGGGGGCCGCTTCGGCGGCGGGGGAGTCTTCGGCGGGTAGTCGGGGCGCGGCTTGATGTTGTCGGGCTGCTCGGGTTCGCTGCTCGGTGTCCCCATGGAGGGCCTCCCCGGTCGAGACAGCCAGTGTAGGGCGGCGAGTTGGCCTGGTGGCGGGCTTTGGCGAGGGCTCGCGGCCCGGTTACGGCCGCCAGTCGTCGCGGTAGCCGGGCCGGTCCGCGTACGGCAGGGCGAGCAGGCTGAGCAGCTTCCCCGCGAGGTCGTCGTGGCCGTTCCACTCTCCCTCGATGAGCTGGTCCGTCTGTTCCAGTGCTGGGAACAGGTAGCCGAGCATCTGCCGCTTGGCGTCGATCTCACGCTCGATCCGCCCGGGGACGCCGCAGTCGCAAGGGAACGGTCCGTTGTAGCCAGCGACGGGGATCGACTCACAGCCCATGGCGTGCCAGTCCTCCAGCGACTGGTTCACGCGCTCGTCCTCGTCGAGCTGGGCGCGCAGCCACTGCACAAGGTCGTCCACGTCTGCCTCCGAAGGGCCGGGGTGTCACGGGGCCTCAGGATCGCATCGGCAGGCAGGGGGCGTTCCCGGGTACGCGTCTGCCCCGGCTTCACGGGAAGACCGGGGCAGACGCGTGCCCGTGGGCTATGCGGGATACGACGGCTGGGGCGGCGACGTGGTCCTCCGACTCGGTGGCTGTCACCGTCTGGCCTACCTGGACCTGCGTGCCGGCTGGTAGGGGTGCGGGTACGAGGCCGTCTGGCGTCCGGTCGTTGAGGTCGATCGTGAGCGTGGCCATGAGGCCACGATGGCGCGTCAGATGGGTGGGTGTTGCCCGGGGTGTGCCCGGCGGCAGCATCGGCTTCGTGGATCTGACCCCCGCCGGGCACCTGGACAGGGTCGCATGAGGCACTGACAACGCCGCCCGGGCGCCGGGTCCCGGGGCTACAGGGCGGTGCCGAGGGGGACGTCGGCGATGTGGTCCCACGTGATGTGCCGGCGGTCGTGGGACTGGGCGACGAGGGAGATGCGGATGACGCGCATCGGGACCGGGCCCGCGTCGACGTCGGACAGGAGGACCTTCATGCCGTGCCGGTCCGGCCGGTCTGGTCCGGTGATGCCGTAGGCGAGGCTGGTGTGCGGGTAGAACGAGGCGGGCCGGGTCTCGAACCGGCCGCCGGTGACCTGGCGGTCGATGCGGGTGGTGAGCTCCCACAGCCGTCGCGCGTCGTGGGCGGGCCGGGCTGCGCTCTCGAGGGCGACGACGCCGACCGCGGGCCGGTCGTAGACCAGCGTGAACGGGCTGATGGCCGCGCATTCGGTGCGCACCAGGTCGACGATCTGGTCGATCTCGTCGGGCTTGTACTCGTCGACCGGGCCGCCGTGCATGAGGGTGGTGTGGAGCCAGCGGGCGTCGACGGGGGCGATGCCTGGCTGGTCGGCGACATGCCGGTAGGGGGCGACGAGCTGCTCGTGGGCGAGAGACGGCTCGTGCAGGATGTGCCAGTGCAGGTCCTTGCGGCCGGCGGGCCAGTGGTGTTCGACGCGGGCGAAGAAGTCCTCCACGAAGGGTCCCTCCAGGGGCGCAAGGAGTGGCCGTTACGGCTTGGTGAGGGATGACGGGGTTGGCTGCGGGGTGGGGGAGGCGATGACGGTCAGGGTGCCGTCGTCGTTGAGGTGGGTTTCCCACACCGTCAGGGGCCGCACGGACTGGTAGACGACGGTCTGCCCGTCGGTGAGGGTGACGGTGATGTCCGGGGCCTGCCGGATGTCGTCCCGGTCGGCGGGGGCCAGGCTGGGGAGCACAATCTCGGCGTAGCCGTGCCCGTCGCGGGTGCCGCCTTGCACGGTGGGGGCGCCGGTCACGGTGATCAGCCGGTAGTCGACGCGGATGATGGCCCGGTCGCCGCGGGTGAGGGTGTGTCCTGGGAACCCGAACTCCACGTGCCTGACGCCCCCTTCGTGTTGTGCCGGTTTGGTGCGGGTGAGTCTTTCACTCGGGGTGTGGGCGGCGCAGCCGCCTGTGCCGATCTGGGCTGTGTAGGGCTGTGAACGTGGGTGCGCCGCCTCCTGCTGGGGGCAGGGGCGGCGCACGAGTGTCGACTGCTGGGGGTGGTCTATCCCCAGACGGAGTCGTTCGGGGTGATCGGCGTCTCGCCGGTCGTCGTGCTGTCGTCGTCGGCTCCGGCGTCGGTGCCGGTGCCCGTGCTGGTGCTGGTGCCAGGGTCGGTGGTGGTGATCGGGGCGCGGCCCCACACGCTGTCCGCGCGCACCCCCGAACCGGAAGCGTCGGTGTGCGTCATCGCCCACGCGCAGAGAGCCATGGCGGCGGCCGCGGCGAGCACGCCGGCACGGCGCAGAGAGAGAGTCATGAACGGGTTCCTTTCCTTCTCCTGATCACTGCCAGTGCAGTGAGTGGAGTATGGGGGCCTCCCGGTGTTGATGTTGCCCTGGCTCGGAGACGTCTGCTGCGATTCCGTACCAACGTCGTGTCAGGCCAGGCCCTGACACGCGTGAGTGCGGAGACGATCCGAGGGAACCGGGAGGAGCCCCACCACTAGAATTTGGCGTACCGACACTGGCGTGGACAAGCGTTTCCGGTGTCGTCATGACGCCAGTCACCATCGCGCCACGAGCGCGGGTGGGGCGGGCGGCGGAGCCATCATTCGGGGGTTAAGTGGAATCGCGCACTTCATGCGGGTCGGGGCGGCCGTTCCCAGCGAACTTGTCTGTGGGGGCGGTCGAGTTGTACGACCGGCTGACCCGTGGCGAACAGCCAACCGACGCGGACAAGGCCGGGCTGGAGGAGTTGCAGGAGTGGGGGATGGCCGGCCAGTCCGGTAGCGGGCCCGTGGTGCCGTTGCCGCCGACGCCAGCCGCGTGGGACGTCACCAAGGCCGCGCTCGCGCATCTCCAGCAGCAGGTTGACCAGCTGGCGAATCTGCCGCAGCGCATCGAGCAGATGGACGTCCTGTTCGCGCAGTCCCGGTTTCGTGCCGGACACGGCTCGGAGTTCATAGCGGACCTGGCCGAAGTGAACGAGAGGATCGGCCGGATTCTCGCCGGCGCCCAGTCCGAGCTGCTGGCCGCGCACCCGGGCGGGATGCGAACCAGGGAGCAGATGAAGCTGGGGATTCCCCGGGACACTGCGGCGCTCGAGCGGGGTGTCTCCTATCGGACGCTGTACGCGGACGCGGTCCGGGACGACGCGGTGACGTGCGAGTGGGCGTCGACGATGGCGCCGCGCGGTTCGCACTTCCGGACGTTGTCGGAGCCGTTCGAGCGGGTCATCATCGTCGACCGGCAGACCGCCGTCATCTCGAACTACATCATCCCCGACGCCCCCGACACCGCCGCTTGGATCATCACGGACCGGGCGATGGTCGGGTTCATCGTCCACACCTTCGAGCAGGAGTGGCGGCGCGCCCGGCCGTGGCACGGTGAGCGCCGCGACCGGGCCACGAGCACGACGGGGGTGTTGACGGGTATGCAGCGTTCGATCCTGCGCGCGTACGCGGAGGGCGACGACCTGGCCGTGGTGGCGCGCCGCATGAAGACGTCGAAGCGGACGGTGCAGAGGGAGTTGGACCAGATCCGCGAGGTGTGGAAGCTGTCGAACGCGACGGTGGCCCAGTTGACGTTCCGGTTCGCGACGTCCCCGGACCGCGACCAGACGGGCGAGCATGGTCAGGAGCAGGGTCAGGCGGCCGCCTGACGGCCTGGCGGATGCGGGTCGGTCACAGGGCGCGGAGGAACGCGCGCTCACCGTTGTGGAAGAGCACGGTGACCCCGGTCGACGAGTCGCCCTCACGCGTCGACCACACGGTGATCTGCTGCACCTGATCCGAGCCGCCGGCGCCGATCGCCCCGCCCAGCCACGCATCCGCAGGCCCGTCCAGCGGCGCCTCCACGAATGCGGCGGGGGTGCCGGTGACGGGGGCGGTGGGGGTGTCGTGCTTGGCGCCCTCGGCGAGCTGCTGCAGGATCTGCCACCGCTGCTCCCGGCCGCCCGCGGTAACGCGTACTGCGTACGGGTGCTTGCCGTCCTCGAGCCGGTCGGCGGCCTGGACGCCGGGCGTGTTCTTCAGCAGGTCGAGCAGGTAGTCGCGGAACTCGGGGGCGCGCATCGGGGCAGGGGTCCTCTCGGCAGGCTGGGGTGGGGGCGGGGTGAGCTTACGTGTGGTGGTGGGCGTCGCGGTGCTCGCCGCACGCGGTGCCGAACAGGTCGGCCTGGCACGGGCCGCCGTCGCCCTCGTAGTGGTGGTGGCTGATGGTGGCGACGGGGATGGTCTCCTGGCCGGCGAGCGGGGCGGGGGTGGGGCGCCGCAGGACGGCCTGCAGCGCCTCAATCCGCGCCACCAGGTCGCTCACGCGGTCAGCTCCGGGAACAGGTGCACCTGCCCGGCCAGTTCGCGGTTCGACCACAGCACCTCGACCCGGTCCTTGGCTGTCTTGGCATTGCCGGTCGTGGTGGTCTGCTCGTAGCGGTGCCAGCCGTCGAATAGGTCGAGGTAGAGCGGGCTGTCGTAGCCAGACAGCACCACCGACGCCTTGCACGCGTTCAGCGCGGCCGCGAGGTCCCGGTGCTGCTGTTCAGTCTTCATCTCGATTCGGTAGTTGTTACCCCATCCACGGGTGCTGCCCAGGTACGGGGGGTCCACGTAGAGCAGGGCGTCACGTTGCTTGCCGTACTTCTCGATCAGGTCCTGGGCGGGTAGTGATTCGAGGGAGACGCCGTGGAGTCGCTCGGCGGCCGCGGCGAGGCGGTCGACGTAGGCCTCGAGGTATCCGGGCATGGAGGTGGCGGAGCCGGCGGGGTCGATGTAGTGGCGCCACCCGGTGTTGCGGAGCGTGCCGGAACGTCCTTGGGCGAGGCGGCACCAGATGCGGCGCGCCAGTTCGAGTTCGTCATCCGTCGGGTCCCAGGTGGCCGAGAGTTCGGCGCGGGAGTGAGGGGTGAGCATGCAGGCGCGGATCAGTTCGGTGGGCCGGTCACGGAGGACGCGCCAGAACGTCATCAGCTCGGCGTCCAGGTCGTTGACCGTCTCCATTCGGGAGGGACGCTTGGCCATGAGGACGGAGAGACCTCCGGCAAACGGCTCGACATAGTGCTCGTGGCGGGGCAGCAGGGAGACGATCCAGGGGGCAAGGCGTTGCTTTCCGCCGAAGTACGGGACGGGTGACTTCACGTGGCGGCCTCCTTAGTGATCGCGTCGATGGTGGGGCAGGGGTGCGGGATGTACGCCACCCACTCCTCGCTGTGCGGGCCCGTGGAGCGCCGTACCGAGCATGCCGAGCACCAGGTCTGCCCCATGTGCTGCACGGGACTGTGAAGGTCCGTCAGCGGCTTCAGGACCGTCTCCCGGTAGTGGATGAGCGCAGACGCCAACGCCGACTCGTGGATGTCCGTGAAGAACACGGGCGCGTGCTTCCCGAACATCTGCTGCGCGTCGTCGCGGGTGATGAGGAACGCGTGCCAGGCCTCGTCGAAGCCGGGCTGCTCCCGCTCGTCCTGGACGCGCTCGCGGTACTCAGAAGTGAGCAGCGCGCGGCAGCCAGCGCAGGGGACGCCTTTGGGATGGCCGGGGGTGCGGCACGGGCGGTTCCCGTCGGCGTCCAGGTCGTGGGCGTGGGCGGGGTGCCCGCACATGACACAGCGGGTCCGCGGCTCGGGCTGCTCGGTCACGGCTGCCCTCCGTTCATGACGCGGGCGAGGGTGACCGCCCGGGTGTCGAAGTCCTGCCCGCGGCCGGCCTCGTCGCGGAAGTAGATGGCCAGCATGCGGGCGAAGCGCGGGGACATGAGGCCGGCGAGCTTCCCGGCCGGGCCGCCGACGGCGTTGTCGATGCCGTTGTGGAACCAGTGCTTCGGTTCGACGACCGCGGAGCGCCAGTAGTCGTTCGTGGCCATGTCCTCGGCGGTGTCGTCGGCGAGGTCGAGGAGCGTTTGTGCGGCCGTACGCAGTTCGTCGGCGGGAGTGGTGTCTGTCATGCGGCTTCCTTGTAGTTGTGGCGGGCCGCAGGCCGGTTGCGGCGGGTGGCTCGGGCGCCGGTGATGATGTGGGTGACCAGGACGGCGAGCCCGACCAGGAGTGCGGCGCCGAGGCCGGCTTGGGCGCCGACGGCGATCGCGGCGCGGCCTATGAGGGTGGTGAACACGTCGGCGGAATCGTGGACGATCACAGGCGCTCCAGCGCGTACCCGGTGCGGCGCCGCGCGCCGGTCTTCGTGGTGTCGCTGTCGTGCAGGGCATTGGTGAGGACCCAGCGGGGTCGCTTTCCGGTGACGGCGTCGACGACGAAGGCACGGTTGTCGCCGGGCCTGTAGCTCTCGATGCGGATGCGGATGGACTCGCGGGGGTCGCAGTGGCGGTAGGTCTGGCCGGTCTCGATCACGGTGCTGCTCCTGTCGGTCGGGGTGGGCGGCGGCCGGCGGCCACCGGCCCGAGCGGGTGGGCTAGTTGGTGCGGGCGCACTCGTTCATCGGCGCGGGAGAGCGCGGGCGCGGAGCATCGCTCCGACCTTGGCCGCTTGAATCCGGCGGATGGCGCCGTAGATGGCCCCGGGGTGCCGCTCCCGGGTGGCGGCTTCGTAGTCGTCGGCGGCCGCGTTGAGGACCTCCTCGTCGCGGCTGAACAGGATGTGGTCAGCTATCTCGGCCAGGCTGGTGTCGGGGCCGAACTGCTCGTCGAGGTAGTCGGTGCTCGTGCGCTCAAGGACGCGGACAAGGAGTTCGTGGGCGATCATCGGCCCTCTCCCGCCTGCTGTGCCTGGTAGTCGTGGTGGGCGTCGTCCTCGTCGCAGACGAAGCAGCGGCCGGGCGTGACGGGGTCCTCGCCGACCTCGTGGACCGTCTGGGAGTGCCCGCACTCCGTGCACGGCGGCGTGGCCGGCTCCTGCCCTTCGGCCTCGGTGTCGAGCCCGGCGAGCGCATCGCGGAGGACGGCAGCGCGTTCGGGGTCAAGCTCCAGCCAGTACGGCTCACGGGCGGGCCCGGAGAGCACGACGGTGACGCTGTCGTCGTCGCCGTGCATGACGTCGTCCAGGCCCCACCGGAGCTGGGTCGGCTCGGGCTCGCCGAACGGTCCGGCGGGCTCGGCCTGCTGCTCCTCGTCGCATTCGGTCCCGCAGAAGGCGTGCTCGCCTTCGTCGTGGGCCTGTTGCCGCTCGTGGTTGGGGCACGGCTCGCCGGCCTCGGCGTCACACTCGGACGGTGCGGGACCACAGGGCGCCTGCTGCGCCTCGCGGACGCGGTCAGGGTTGAAGAGGCAACTGCCGGGGTCGATGCCGTTGCAGTTGTCGCAGGTGTGCGCCTCGACCTGCTGCGCCTCGTCGGCGGCCTTGTGGTTCGGGCGGGCGTACAGATCGCAGGCCCCGGCGTGCCGGTGCTGCGAGTCACCGCAGACGGGCGCCTGCCGCGCCTCGTCGGCAGGCTCCACGGTGTACGTCGTCGTCGCGCACACGAGACGTCGCTCGGTCGGCGCCCCGTCCCTCCAGGTTGGGCCTACCCGCCGACCGTGCTCAAGCGCGCGCACGGCCTGCTCCCGATTCCTGTACCGGCTGCCGGGCACCCACTCGTCGGCTGCCGGGTCGTGCAGCTCGGCGGCCCAGGAGTGCTCGGTCGGGTGCGCCTCGCCCACTGCCTGCTGCGCCTCGTCGGCCATGCGGCTGATGATCTTTGCTGCGGCGCGTGCTCCGTAGGCGGCGTCTCCGCTCATCTCACGGCCGAGGCGCTGGCTCTCGGCCCACGCCGCGTCACGTGCTTCGAGGAGCACAGCGGCGCGGAGATCCGTGGTGCTGCGCAGCTCGAACTCGGCGGGCTCGGCGGTGGGCTGCTCGTCGAGGGCGCGGACCGTGGCGCACGGCCAGGCCCCGCAGCCCGCCGTGCAGCTACTCCCGGCCTCGGGGGTACCGGCGTAGGCGTCACGGTGCAGGGCGCGCATGCGGTCGAGGCCGGCGGGCGCGGGTACGACGGCTGCCTTGATCTCGGGCTGGGTGGCACGACGGAGGACGGCCAGCGCTGTGATGGCGTACAGGTCGTACTTCTCGATGAGGCCGCTCGGGAGGCTGTCGTGGCCGGGCCCCCAGGTGTGGCCGTCGGAGGTGGCGAGCGCCTGGGCGATGCGGTCGCGGAGGTCCCCGCCAGCAACCGGGACAGCGGCACGACCGGGGCACGTCGACATCGTGGCGGCGTCGGCGTCGGCCAGCCACTCATGCGGTCCGTGCGGGCGAGGGTTCAGGCACTGGCGGTCGGTGGGGTCTTCTCGCCAGGCGCGCTCCCCGCAGCCACAGCGGCAGGTCTCAGTGTCCGTGGGGGCGTCGAAGGTGTAGTCGCAGTCTTCGCAGCGATAGCGGCTCATGGTCGTCTCCGGGGTGTCGCTTGGTCACGGGTTGGTCTTGCAGGTGGGGCACAGGTCGACGAGCCGGCCGTCGCGACGGCGGCGGACCCAGCCGTCCGACCGGCCGTCCGCGCGAACCTGCTCGGCGGTCCGGGAGCCGAATCGGGCGAGTACAGCGGCGGAGGCGGGGCAGTCGTGGGCCACGTCTGGGCCGTCGCAGGCGATCTCAACGCCGAGGCGATGAGCGGTCATCTGGTGGCCTCCGGGTAAGGGCGGTGGGTGGGGCCGGGTGTTCAGGCTCCCGCGTTCTGGGCGGGGTGTTCCCCGGGCGCGTACGGGTGCGGGGGAGCGGGGTGGGGATACGTGAACCGTACCGCATAAATGCATGCAGCGCCATGCGTTATGAACTATGCATTGTGTGGGGACCCGAACACCAGAAAGCCCCGGCGCATGCCCACGCCGGGGCCCGGCAGCTCTTCCCCTCCCCGCTGGAACGGATCATGGGGGCGCTTCAGAAGGTCCCTGTCTCCAGGGCACTCACAGCCTGGCACCGGATCGCCGGAACGTTCCCCGCGGCCCGACTCACGTGGCCTGACGGCCTGTTGCCGTCCCACGCGCCTACGGGCAGCCTGTACGGCAGGGTGCACGGGGTCAGGGAGGGCGTGGCGTGGAGTTCGAGTTCGTGTGCGGCTGCTGTGGTGCCGAGTGCGTGGCTTTCGCGGAGCGGGGCGGGTTCTGGAACAACCGGTTCTACCTGGATACGTTCTGGTGCTGGAACTGCGGCGAGGAGAACACGACCCCGCCCGGCCCGTGGACGCCCGCGTACGAGGACTAAGGGCACGGGGGGGGGGG
>NZ_JBHYTK010000013.1:0-13430 GCF_042749255.1 Streptomyces sp. NPDC059524
GCCTTCTCGGGTGGCGGGTTCAGCCGGAGAGGGGCCCGTATCTGCGCGCGATCCGGTCCGCCCTGACAGGCTGGTCCGCCACACGCCGAGCGAAATCGCGGTACCGAGGTAGGGATCGGTGACTCCGCGGTGATGATGTTCAAGGCCGCGAGGCGGCCAGCGCCCGGCCGCCTCCGTTCAGGTCGGAGAGGTGCGTCGCCACGCGTGCGACCAACCACCTGGCCCGTGCCGTGTCGTTGCCCGTGCTGATTCCGAAGACGTGCCGGCCGGCCACCACGGTCGCGTGAGCGACGGGGCTCTGCTCCAGGCCCGTTCTGTACGTGTACAGGTGGACGCCCGGTCGCGGGGTCGTGACCTGGGCCAGTACGCAGCCGCCGAGCGGCGGGTCGCAGCCCCAGGGGATGCCGCTCGTCGCATAGGTGCGGGCGGCCTCCTCGTCGGGTGCCACCCAACGGACGGTGACGGAGAAGATGTCGTCGTCGGATCCGGACTCCGTGGCGAAGCGGCACACGCTCGGGTGCGGCAGCCGGACACCCATGACCGTACGGCTCGATCGCACCGGCAGCTTGACGTAGTCCCGGCCGAGCTTCTGGAGGAGTCCGGCACGAACCAGTCCGCAGGCGTCGGGCCAGTCCTTGCGTGCGGCGCCGCCGAGGCCGGCGGGTCGGTCCCGGTCCACGGCGCGGTGCCGGGGTCGCAGGGCCGTGTAGCGGGTGCCGTACCGCTCTTCGCTGCGGACGATGAGCAGGTGGCCGCTCCTGCCCACGAACGTCCCGGCCACGGGCCAGGGAACGGAGGGGCTGCGCCTGCCCGCGCGGTCCGTCAGGCTGCTCGCACCGGGCCCCTGAAGGCGCGCGTCCCCGACGGACCAGCGGAGGTCCCCGACGTACGCACCGGCGACGCCCGCGTCACCGACGGCGACGTCCCCGCTCGGGTCGTCGGGCACCGGCACGGGCTTGCGGTCCTTCCTTCCCCGCGCGTGTTCCTTGCCCGCCTCGGTGAACACCCGGAACTCGTCGTCGAAGGACACGACGATCGCGTGAGGGCTGGTGTCGATCCTCGCGTACTCCCGCCACTCCTCCAGCCGCCGCTTCCAGACGACTCCGCCGTCCCGCGCGTCCATCACCTGCAGTTCGGCGACCAGGCCCGGGCACTTGCCGAGCACGACGACGTAGTTGTCGGTCGCGCTGAGCTGGTACGGAGGATAGGAGGGCAGGCCGGGGCCCGCGGGCGCGACCTCTCCGCACGAAGCGACCGCGGGGATCCGCTTCCTCCAGCGGACCGCACCGCTTTGCGGGTCGAGGCCCGCGAGCCGGCCGCCGACCGCCTCGACCACGGGGCCCGGTGTCGGCAGCAACGGCGCTGTGCCCGTCCAGCCGTTGCCCGCCTTCTGCTGTCGGCTCCGGCTCGCGGTCTCGCGCCAGAGTTTCTTCCCGGTCGCGGGGTCATAGGCGTTCAGCGACTCCTCTGAGCCCTGCCGATCCATCGCGAACATCACGCCGCCCGAGAATCCGGCGGGTTCGAGTTCGCTGCCCGCGCCGCGCAGGGTGGACAGGCGGCGGCCCTCGCGTGTGTCCACGATGCCCACCGTCGCTCCCAGGGGAATCGCCAGCATGCTGTCGTTCACGGAGGCCGGCGTGTCCGCCGCGTCCAGCGCTCGTCCGGGGGTGCGGAGGGACCACTCCACTTCCAGCGCGTTGGGGCGCTGCACCGGCTCCTGCCGCTGCCGCCCCGAGTCGCCGTCAGCGACCGCCAGCAGCAGGAGGGTCAGGGTGAGCAGCGTCGCGTAGCCCGCGTGCCGGGCCCAACGGGCCGTACGGGTCCACCGGGACATCATGTCGCCCCACTCCTCCTCGGCACGGGTCAGCACTTCTGGGACGCGGGCAGCCATGAACACGGCCGGGGGTCTTCGACGAGCCGGTACGCGCCGTCGGGGGATCCCTCGTAGACAGCCTCGTACCGCTCGGCGTACCCGGTCAGCGCGTAGCGTCCCCCGCGTGGGGCGGGGACCGGCACGATGCCTTCCTTGCCGTTCCGCACGTAGTGGACGACGAGTCCGAACGCGTGGGAGCCGTGCTCGGCCCGGAACGTCGCCGAGAGGTTGACCTGCTCCCCCGGCGCGAGCGTGATGACGTGGTCCCTGAAGTACCGCAGCTCGGAGTCCTTCCCGGCGAGGAAGACGGGTTCCGGGCTGTCCATGTCCGCGAACAGCTGGATCTTGGACTCGCCCCCGGCTCCCGGCTCGCACACGAGCGTTCCGTCGTACGGCTCGCCCGCCCTGGGGTGCTTCGCCTCGATGCCGATCGACGTGACGGTCAGCGACTTCGAACCGCCCTCAAGGGTGAGGCTCACGTTCATTTCGCCCGCCCGCGCGCCCTGATTGCGGCGGATGACGGCGCCGACGTCCCCGCCGGACACGAGTTCGGCACGGTCCTGCGGGGAGGACACCCGACGCGGCAAGGCCGCACAGCCCGCCTCGTCCTCCTGCCGGGCGGTCACGACGAGCGGCGCCGCCGCCGAAGGGCTCGCTGATGTCGCACCTGCGCCGTCCGGCGCGGGGCTCGGCTCCGGGTCGCCGCCCAGGCCGATCCACTCAAGTGCCAGAGCGGTCAGCACCGCGCCGATCACGGGGAGACCCGCGCCGAGCCAGAGCACGCGCGCGTGCCGCTTCCACCACGGTTCGGGGCGCTCCGCCGCCGGCCGCCCCGGACGGGGACGAGAGCGTCCGCGCAGTGTGGTCCGGTTCCTCAATTCGCCCCCCGCGGATTCAGCGACAACTCCCGTGCTCTGACGACTCGTTGACGCATACCCGGTGGGGCTCGAAGGCACCCTGATTCCCGCGGACCGGATCCGAGCGGGCGAGCCCCGCTAGTCGACCGCAGCAGTCGCCGTCGTCGCCGGTACGGTCACCGCTTCGAGCCGCTTGATCAGGCGGCGTACGTGGAGCAGCGGCAGGATCCCGATGAGCCCGAAGGACATGTCGATGACCGACCACCAGAAGGGGATGCCCCGCACGGGCCCGCAGACGAGGGCGAGGGGAATGATGCCGACGCAGGCGATCATGCCGAACTCGACGACCCAGATGTTGCGGACGGGGTCGCGGTAGGCGCCGTAGAAGGCGACGGCGATGACGAGGTGCGCGAAGGCCAGCCAGTCGGTGCCGTAGAGCAGATACGGGGCCTGCGCGTCGGCGGTCTCGAGTCCGCCCCGCACCCGGTCGATCCACTCGGCGAGCCCGGGAAGGGCCTGGGCCACGGGCGTCGCCCAGCCGTCGAGCGAGGAGTCGAGCAGCCTGAGTTCGGTGACGAGCGGGAAGGCGGTGATACCGCTGAGCACGAGACAGACGACGAAGACGATCAGCCAGACACGGATGCGTGCGCGGAGGGCTCTCGGCCCGTTCGAGTCGCTCATGGGGGCAGCGTACGCCCATCTTGAACGTGTTCAAAAATGGTGCGGCGGCCGCAGTAGGCTTGCCCGGTGACTGACGAGCAGGGATCGGTGCGGCCGGCGGGCGTGTGGGCCACGGCGGTGGGAGTGGCCAGGGTGCGGGCGCTGGAGACCGCGCGGGAGGACGCGCTGTTCCGCGATCCGCTGGCCCGGGCCTTCGCCGAAGCCGGAGGCCTGTGGCCGTCGTCGCCGCCGCTGCCCGATGACGAAGGGGCGCGACGGCGTCGGGCGGCCGTCTCGCTCTCCGTCGTCATCAGGACGAAGTTCCTCGACGACCTGTTGCGCGAGGCTTCCGAAAGCGGCGTGCGGCAGGTCGTGCTGCTCGGGGCCGGTATGGACAGCCGGGCGTTCCGGATGGACTGGCCCGAGGGCACCCGACTGTTCGAGGTCGACACCGCCGCGCCACTGGACTTCAAGGCCTCGGTGCTGCGCCGCGAGCGGGCCGTCGCGCGCTGCGAGCGGATCACCGTGGCGGCGGATCTGCGGGAGGACTGGCCGCGCGCGCTGGCCGCCGCCGGCCACGACGCGGCCGCGCCGACCGTGTGGATCGCCGAGGGACTGCTGATCTATCTGCCCGAGGACGCGGTGGAGTTGCTGCTGGCCCGGATCGGCGCGCAGTCGGCGGCAGGCAGTCGGATGGGGCTGACGCTGGGTTCGCGCGGGGCGATCGAACGCTTCGGCGCGGACGCCGCGCCGGGGTCGGCGGCGTCCCTGTGGGTCTCGGAGATGCCCGAGGACCCCGTGGGCTGGCTGGCCGGCCACGGCTGGCAGGCCGCATGTCACACGCTGCGTGAACGCGCCGCCGCCTACGGCCGCCCGGTCAGCACTCCGCCGCAACTCGTCGAGCGATCCGGCGGGTTGGTCTCGGCGATCCGCATGCCCGTCGGCTGATGCGCGGGGGACTGCGGTCCGGGCGCCCCTGATCGGGATGCCCGACCGTCGCTCTGTCTATAGTCGCCCGGGGAGCACATACACCGGGGGGCTCGGAAGAGATGCGACGTGCGAGATCACTGGTCACGGTCTTCGTGCTGAGCGCGGTCGGCGTGCTGCTGCTCGGCGCCTGCGGGACCCTGCGGGCCGGTTCCGGGGGCACGGCGACCCCGACCGAGTCGGCGCGCCCGCAGACGTTCGCGCCGTTCCGGGTCACCGCCGCCCGGCTCGCCGACGACCGCCGCACCCTGACCGTCGACGCCGACGTGCCCGGCCCGGGAAAGACGTGCGCCCGCGACCTGAAGGCGGTCGTCACCGACACCTCGGACCGCACGGTGTGGGTGCAGGTGACGTTCTCCGCTCTGACGGGCGGAGCCCCGCACGACGACTGCCGCGGAACCGCGACGGCCACGGCGCAGGTGCGACTGCCGTCCCCGCTGGGGCACCGCGAACTGGCCATGGACACCCACACCGTGTTCACCATGGACGACGCCCACCTGCCCGACCTGCGCCTGTGCGGCGAACGCGGCTGCCACCCCGCGCCCACCGGGTGCACCCCCGCCTCCTACGACCAGGCCGTGGCGGCCCTCGACGTGCCGAACCACACCTCGCGCGGCGAGGAGCACTGCGACGGGAAGTGGCTCGTGTTCGACGTCTCCTCGCGCATGGGGCCCGCCTGCCCCGAGGGCGCGGGCCCCGGCTGCGGGGCGAGCCTGGGCGACCGCTGGTTCTTCAAGGCCGAGAAGGCGGGCTGGAAGCCGGTCGCCCGTGGCACGAAGGGAGGCTGCGTCGACGTGCACCGCGTCGAGCCCGCCTTCCCGTCCGCCCTGTGCGCCGATCTCCCACCGCTCGAGCGGTCGAACTAGGGCCTGCGCAAAGGGAAGGCCGCGGGCCCCGGGGGCGGACGGAAGCCGTGAGCTACTTGCGCACAGGGCGGCGGGCCGACCGCGGCCGGTACTCGACGACCGTGAGTGCGAGCGCCACGTAGCGCTCCACCAACTCGTCCGGCGACACCTCGCCGTCGACGCGGTACCACTGCGCGATCGCGTTGCACATGGCGATGACGGTGCGGCGGGCGTCGTCGGGGTAAGGCGTCAGGAACAGCCCGTCGGCGACTCCGCGCTCGATCACCTCGCGGAACTGCCGGGTGCCGCGCTCCTCGTTCTTCCGATAGCGGGCCAGGTGCTCGGGCTCGAGGCTGCGCCCCTCGGTGAGGACGATGCTGCTCTTGACCGGGTGCTCGATCCGGAACGCCACGGTGGCCGTGACCAGCGCCTCCAGCTGCTCGGCCGGGTCGTCACCCGCCTCCGTGAGCGCCGCCTCGCAGGCACCGAAGTAGGCGTCCAGTCCGTCGTCGAGGATCGCGACGAGCAGTTCCTGCTTGCCCTTGTAGTAGTAGTACAGCGCGGACAGGCTGACGCCGGCGCGCTTGGCGATGTCCCGGATCGACGTCGCCCCGTAGCCCTGCTCGGAGAACTCCTCGCGGGCGGCCTCGATGATGGCCTTGTGACCTGCGGGTCGAGTGGACACGACGCTCCGATCCGGATTCTGCGGGACTCCCTCACGCAACTGAACATTCGTACAGCGGTCAAGGCTCGGGTCATCGTACCGCCGGAGCGGACACCGCTTCCCGGATGCGTACCTTTCGGTAGATCGCCCGCACGGGTGGGACAGATCCGAGCTCCCGGCGCCGCGTCCCTGATGCGACGGGGCATGGTGGACGGGACCCACGTCTGCTAATTTAACGAACGTTCAACACGGCTGGACGTGCACGAAGCCCCGAGCACCCACCCAGGGACGACCATGAGAGCATCCGACACCGCCGTCACGGCGTACGAGCAGATCTCCTGTGCCGTCGCCAACGGCATCGCCACCCTCACCCTCGACCGCCCCGAGGCCCGCAACGGCTACACCCCGCAGATGGCCGACGAGCTGGCGCACGCGCTGCGCGCCGCCGACGCCGACCACGCCGTGCGGGTCGTCGTCCTCACGGGCGCGGGCCGGGACTTCTGCGTCGGCGCCGACCTGTCCGCGGGCCGGGACAAGGGCGAGGGCTTCTCGCAGGACGTCGGCGAAGAGACGCTGCGGCAGCTCGACGAGGGCTCCTACCAGGAGCCCGCCGGTCTCGTGACCCGCGAGCTGTACGCGCTGAACAAGCCGGTGATCGCAGCAGTGCGGGGCGCTGCCGTGGGCGTCGGCTCGACGATGCTGCTGCCGGCGGACTACCGACTGGCCGCGCACGGCACGAAGTTCGGCTTTCCCTTCACCCGGCGGGGCATCGTGCCCGAGGGTGCCTCGGCCTGGTTCCTGCCCCGTCTCGTGGGGCTGGGGCGGGCGATGGACTGGCTGGTCTCGGGTCGGATCGTGACCGCCGACGAGGCCCTTGCCGCCGGGCTCGTGCACAGCCTGCACGCACCGGACGAGGTACTCGACGCGGCGTACGCGCTGGCCCGCGAACTGGTCGCGCACACCGCTCCGGTGTCCGTCGCGATCACCCGTCAACTCGTGTACCGCATGGCATGGGCCGAGAGCCCCGAGGACGTCCACCGGCTCGACTCCCGTCTCGTGTTCGACACCGTGCGCGGCGCGGACGCGCGGGAGGGGGTGCGGTCGTTCTTCGAGCGCCGGCCGCCGCGGTTCCCGGGTCGGGTGCCGGAGGATCTGCCGCCGTACCTGCCGTGGTCGCAGGCTCGGCCCGGGGACACCGAGGTCTAGCGTCGGGCCGCCCGCGCAGTACGAGGGGACACCTCAGCGAGCCCCCGGCTCCCGGCAGTTCTACGGGGCGAGGGTCGCCGTCCCCGTGACGCCGGGCGCCGTGCCGGGGCGGCCCGGGGCGTGGCGGCGGGGCAGTTCGAGGAGGGACAGGGCGAGCAGCGGGCCGTGGACGACGAGGTCGGGGTAGCCCTCGACATCACGGGCGGGGTCGGGCCGCAGCGTGAACGCCCGTTCGGCGGCGGCCTGTTGGACCGCCACGGGCGGGGGGGGCGGCCGTGCTTGGCGCCGTCGATGAGGTACCCGTCGCCCGGCCGCAAGGATGCCGGCCAGGGCGCCGCCCGGCTTGCCCTTGCCGACGGGGGTGTGTACGGCGTCCACGATCACCGCGTCACGCATGCTGAACTCGTGCGTGGTGGTGGGTGGTTCAGCGGGGAGCCATGCGGATGCCGCCGTCGAGGCGGATCGTCTCGCCGTTCAGCATCGGGTTGACGACGATCGACTCGGCGAGCTGCGCGTACTCGGCGGGCAGCCCGAGCCGGGCCGGGTGCGGCACCTGGGCGCCGAGCGAGTCCTTGGCCTCCTGCGGCAGCCGCCCGAGCAGCGGGGTCTCGAACAGGCCGGGCGCGATGGTCATCACGCGGATGTTCGTGCGCGCCAGATCGCGGGCGATGGGCAGGGTCATGCCGACGATGCCGCCCTTGGAGGCGGAGTACGCGCACTGGCCGATCTGCCCGTCGAACGCGGCGACGGAGGCGGTGTTGACGATGACACCGCGGTCGCCGTCGACCGGCTCGTTGCCGCCCATGGCCTGCGCGGCGAGCCGGATGACGTTGAACGTGCCGATCAGGTTGACCTCGACGACCTTGCGGAACATGGCCAGGTCGTAGGGGCCTTCCTTGCCGACGATGCGTCCGGCGCCGCCGATGCCCGCGCAGTTCACGGTGATCCGCAGCGGGGCGAGGGCGGTGGCCGCGCCGACGGCGGCGGTGACGTCGGCCTCACTGGTGACGTCGCCGGGCACGAAGGTCGCGCCGATCTCCTTGGCCACGGCCACGCCGTCCGAGGTGGGCAGGTCGAGGACGACGACGTGGGCGCCGGCGGCGGCGAGGCGCTCGGCGGTGGCGCGGCCGAGACCGGAGGCGCCGCCGGTGACCAGGGCGGATGAGCGGGCGTCGATCTGCATGACAAGTCCCTTTCTCAGCAAGACGAGTTGACGGATTCAGAGCCCGAGCGACTTGGCGATGATGGTCTTCATGACCTCGCTGGTGCCGCCGTAGATCCGGGAGACGCGGGTGTCGGCGTACAGGCGGGCGATCGGGTACTCGGTGACGTAGCCGTAACCGCCGTGCAGCTGGAGGCACTTGTCGATGACGCGGCCCGCGACCTCGGTGCAGAACAGCTTGGCCTTCGCGGCGTCGGCGACCGACAGCTCGCCCCCGTCGTGCAGTTCGAGGGCCCGGTCGGCCATGAGCTGGGCGGCCTCGACCTCGGTGGCGCACTCGGCGAGCACGAACTTGGTGTTCTGGAAGTGGGCGACCGGCTGCCCGAAGACGGTGCGCTCCCGCACGTAGTCGGTCGCGAAGCGCAGGGCGGCGGCGGCCGTGGCGGCGCCGCCGATGGCGATGGTCAGCCGCTCCTGGGCGAGGTTGTGGGACAGGTACGAGAACCCCTTGCCCTCCTCGCCGAGCAGGTTCCCCACCGGCACCTTCACGTCGGCGAAGGCCAGCTCGGCGGTGTCGGAGGCCTTCAGGCCGATCTTCTGGAGCTTGCGGCCCACGGAGAAGCCCTCGCTCGCCGACTCCACGACGAGGATGGACAGTCCGGCGCGGCGGTCGGCCGGGTCGAAGGGCGCGGTGCGGGCGACGACCAGGACGAGGTCGGCGAGGGCGCCGCCGGTGATGAACGTCTTGGCGCCGTTGAGCACGTAGTGGGTGCCGTCGGCGGACAGCGCGGCCCGAGTCTGGATGTTGGCCAGGTCGGAGCCTGTGCCGGGCTCGGTCATCGCGATGGCCGTCATCAGGTCCCCGGTGGCGAACCCGGGCAGCCAGCGCTCCTTCTGCTCCTGGGTGGCGTACGTCATCAGGTACGGCAGGATCAGGTTCGCGTGCACCGAGTAGTTGCCGAACGTGACGCCGGCGCGGGTCGTCTCCTCGGCGGCGACGGCCGCGAAGCGGAAGCTGGTCTCGCCCGCCCCGCCGAACTCCTCCGGCACCTGGATGCCGAGCACGCCCAGCTCGCCGAGCCGGCGGTAGAAGTCGCGCGGCGGGTGCCCCTGCTGCTCCCAGTCGGCGTGGACCGGGACGACCTCCTTCGCGATGAAGTCCCGCAGCGTGCGACGGAACGCCTCGTGGTCCTCGTTGAACACCGTACGGCGCACGGCAACCTCTTCTCGTGCTGGGTGCGAGTGGGGCGGTCTGCGCACTCGGGCGAACGGGCGGCCCTCACGTGGCCTGCCCCGCAGACTCGGTGTCGAACGATCGTTAAGTTATGCCCGTACCGCAACCCCTGTCCAGAGTGCCCGTACACCGTGAGCAAGTTCGGGGTGAGGACGCTGAACCTTGCGTCACGGACTTCGCCGCGCACGCGGATCAGCGCACGTGCAGGAGCGCCTCCTGCGCCACGGACGCGACGAGCGCGCCGCCCCGGTCCCAGAACTCGCCGTGCGCGAGGGTGCGGCCGTCGCCCGCGACCCGGCTGCGGCACACGTACAGCAGCCACCGGTCGGCGCGGACGGGCCGGTGGAACCACATGGCGTGGTCGAGGGAGGCGAGGGCGACTCCGGCCGGGCGGGGTTCGCCGAGCGGCACGAGGGCGGTCGGGGCGAGCGGCGCGTCGGAGATGTAGGCGAGGACGCAGGCGTGCAGGGCGGGGTCGTCGGGGAGCGCGCCGACGGTGCGCAGCCAGGCGTGGCGGACGATCTCGCCCGTCGCGGGGTTCCCGGGATGCGGTGGCCGTGGGACCTCCCGGTAGTCGAGGGACGTGCGCAGCGGATGGTCCGTGGGCCGGAACGCCCAGGCGTCGCCGAGCCCCTCGGGGCCCGGCACGTCGGGCATGCCGGGCTGGCGGAGGGCGGACGCGGACTGGGGCAGCTTGAAGGAGACGCTCATCGTGAGCGACTCCTTGCCGTCCTGGACGCCGGTGACCTGGCGCATGGAGTAGCTGCGGCCGTCACGAACCGCCTGGGACTCGTAGCGGACGGGCCGCTCGGGCGAGAGGGCCCGCAGGAAGTAGGCGTGCAGGGAGTGCACGGCCCGGTCCTCGTCGACCGTCCGGTACGCGGCGGCCAGGGCCTGGCCGAGGGCGGCGCCGCCGTAGCTGCGGTTGCGGGCGCGGCCGGAGTGGCAGTACCCGAGGAAGGCGCCGTCGCCGGTGGCCTCGACGGCGATGTGCTCGCCCTTGCCGAGCGGGCCGGGCACGGTGCCGGGCCCCGGCGTGTGCCGCCCGTCCGCCGTCGGCGGTTCGCCGATCACGATGCCGCTCACCTTTCTCTCACTGCACTCCGTCGAACGATCGTTAAGTTACGAGGCGTCGCGTGCCGTTGTCCACCCCGCACAGTGAGATCGGGCGGGCGAATCACCGCCCGGTGAGAGTCGGCTACAGCAGGGCCTGGCCCTCGCCCCGGTAGGTGGGCATGACGGCGGTGACGCGGTTGCCGTCCACGACATGGAGTTCGTTGACGCGCTCGCACAGCTCGCCGGCCTTGGTGTGGCGGAACCAGACGCGGTCGCCGACGGCGATCCGCGCGGCGCCGGGTCCGATCAGCGGGGTCTGGACCTCGCCCGCGCCTTCGAGCGGGGTGAGCCGGAGGCCGCGCGGCCAGACCGGGGTGGGGAGCCGGTCGCGGCCCGCAGCGCCGGAGGCGGGCCAGCCGCCGCCGAGGACGGTCACGCGGCCGGCGGACGGGCGGCGCACGACGGACTGTACGAAGAACGTCGCGGGCCGGGGCCGGAATCCGCGGTAGGTGTCGAAGAGGGTCGGCGCGTAGAGGCCCGAGCCCGCGCCGAGTTCGGTGACGGCGCGCTCGGCGGCCGTCGACTCCAGGCTGCCCGTGCCGCCGCCGTTGACGAACTCCAGCGGCGCCACGCCCCGTACGGCCGCGACCACGGCGGCGCGGCGCAGGCTCAGTTCCCGCCGGGACGCCCGCTGCAGGGCCCGGATGCCCGCCCGGCGCAGGGGCGAGCCGGGGGCGTCGTCGCCGACGCCGGCGATCTGTGCCTCGTACGCCATGACGCCGACCAGCTGGAGTCCGGGGCGCTCCCGCACGGCGCGTGCGAAGGCGCGGGCCTGTGCGGGGGTGTGCAGCGGGGAGCGGTGGGCGCCGAAGTGGAGCCTGCCGCCGAGGGACTTGAGCGAGGCGTCGAGGTCGAGGCAGACCCGCAGCGGATGGCCTCCGGCGGCCGCGGCCTCGGCCATCCGGTCCAGGTGCGCGGGGCAGTCGGCCATCAGCGTGACCCTGGCGGCGGCGCGGCCGTCGGCGGCCAGCCGGTGCAGGGCGTCGTCGTCGGCGGTCGGGTAGCCGACGAGGATGTCGTCGAACTCCTCGGCGAGCCACAGGGCTTCGGGCAGCGTGAAGGCGAGGATGCCCCGGAAGCCCGGCATCTCGAGGACCGAGCGCATGACGGACCGGCAGCGCACGGACTTGCTGGCGAGGCGGATCGGCTTGCCTCGGGCACGGCGCCGCATGGACTCCGCGTTGTGCTGGAGGGCACGGAGGTCCAGGACGGCGAACGGGGGCCGGAGTTCACGGGTGGCCCGGTCGAGGGCGGCGAAGTCGGGCGCGTACATGGGCGGTCAACCCCTCGGGGCGGGGAACGGGTGGGCGTACGGCGGCTGGTGCGCGGGCAGGCGGCGGTCGACGGGCGGGCTCAGCCCAGGTCCGCGCCGACCGGGCCGAGGACGCGGCGGACGTAGTCGTTGGTGAACACGCCCTCGGGGTCGAGCCGGGCGCGGACGGCCTGGAAGTCCCGCCAGCCCGGGTAGCGCGGGGCCAGCGTGGCGGCGGTCTGGAAGTGGCGTTTGCCCCAGTGCGGCCGTCCCTCGTACTCGTCCATGATCGCCTCGACGGCGCGGAAGAACGCCTCGTACTCGGCTCGCGCGATCTGGTGCACGGCGACGTAGGCGGTGTCGCGGCCGTGGGCGGTGGACAGGAAGGCGTCGTCGGGGGCGGTGAACCGGAGCTCGACGGGGAACAGCACGGGGAGCCGCCGGTCGGCGATCAGGGCCCTGACCCGCTCCAGCGCCTCGACGGCGTGGGCGCGCGGGATCGCGTACTCCATCTCCGTGAACCGCACCCGCCGCTCGTGCGCGAAGACCCGGTGGCTGTCGTCGAGTTGTTCGTAGCGGCCGATCAGGCCGCTCATGGTGCGGGCGATGCCGGGCACGGCACCGGGCAGGAGGCGGCCGAGGCCGCAGGCGGCGCCGAGGCCGGCGTTGCTGACGGCGTCGTCGTTCCACCAGGCGGCGATCCGGCCGGGCGGCGTCGCGGGTCGGTCGGTGCGGCGCGAGGCGTACGTCAGGACCTTGTCGGTGTGCGGCAGGGCCATGACCTCGAAGTGGTCGTGCGCCGCGACCAGTGCGTCCAGGTCGCCCAGCACCTCGGCGGCGGGGCGGAGTTCGTCGATGCGGTGGATGCGGAACGCGGGCACGCAGCGCAGCGTGTACTGGGAGATCACGCCGAGCGCGCCGACGGAGACGCGGGCCGCGCGCCAGGCGTCGGGGTCGCGCTCCTCGTCGATCTCGACGACCTCGCCGGTGGCCGTGACGAGCCGGCAGCCGACGACGTTGGCGGACATGTTGCGGAAGCGCTCGCCGGTGCCGTGGGTGGCGGTGGCCAGCGCCCCGGCGAGGGACTGCTTGTCGATGTCGCCCTGGTTCTCCAGGGCGAGGCCGTGCCGGTGGAGCTCGGCGGCCAGCCGGTGCAGTTTGATGCCGGCCTCGACCTTCACCAGGCCGGTCCTCGGGTCGACGTCGAGGACGCGCTGCATGCCGCTCTGGTCGACGAGGACGCCGTCGGTGAGGCAGGTTTCGGTGAAGGAGTGTCCGCTGCCGACCGGGCGGACGGGCAGGCCCTCGCGGGCCGCGCGGGCGACGGCCTCGCTGAGCTGCTCCTCGTTCGCGGGGCGCTCGATGCGGGTGGGGGCGCAGGTCTGCTGGCGGGCCCAGTTGCTCCACTTCGCGGCCATGGCGGTCTCCTTCACGGGGTGGGGCGAGTTCACGGTGGGACGGGTCGGTGCGGGTGGACGGGCGGGGCGGGGCGCGAGACGGTATAGCGCCACCGATACGCGCCCAGGAATACACGGTGGGCGAGAGAAAAGGCGGGGTTGAGAGAGTCGCGCACC